>JASEHD010000011.1 GCA_030019075.1 Bacteroidota bacterium | reverse complement strand
ACTGAAGTCGTTCAGTCGGGCGGGTAACATCCGAAATCCTAAATCTATCTATTGATATGGCTGTAAGTAGAACAAAGAAAAATATCAAACCCAAGAAGTTGGATATCCAGCAGGCGCTGATATCAATGGAAGGGCGGCTTGATGCAAAGATGGATAAGCTCGTTCTTAAAATTGATGATAATGTACAGTCGTTCAAGGAGTATGTGGATATCAAGATATCGCATGTTCAGAATCGAATGGATCAGCGCTTCGATCAAGTTGATCAACGCTTTGAGCAAGTTGATAAACGTTTCGAGCAGGTTGATAAACGTTTCGAGCAGGTTGATAAACGTTTCGAGCAGGTTGATAAACGCTTCGAGCAGGTTGATAAACGCTTCGAACAAGTTGATGGACGTTTTGAGCAAATGAATAGACGATTCGATAAACTTGAAAATAAACTTGATGTAAATACTGCCGGTTTGGTTGATTTGATTGAACGACGGATTGGCGAGATTATTAAGCTCGACGAACGGGTTGAAGATCACGAAAAACGCATAGTCGTAATTAAAGAGAAAACCTCATAAATGACTTATATCTAACATTTGAAATCAAAATCTTCACCCCGTTGGATATACCCGTTGGCAGTGGGATGAAGAAATTAAAATTTAAATATCCAACGGGGTAAAAAGAAAACTCACTAATTTACTAACATTTAAACCCAAGGAGGGTTTTATGAAAAACTTTTTTACTTTTTTAATAGTAGTAATTTGTCTCACCATGCTTGGCTCTACGGCGTGGGGACAAAGAACTGTACCAACGATAGATCATTTTGACTACCTTGCGGGTGAACTGAGAACTGTAGGTGTTGATTGGTCTAGAATTTCGGGAACAACTAATGATCTAAATGTTGTTGACGGGAATTTATCTTATTCAGGTTACCCAATGCCGGCAACTGGAAGACAAGTTCGAATTTTATCAACTGGTGTTGATGATTTAAAATTGACTTTCACAAATCAGGCCACCGATAAAATATATGCATCTTTCTTGTTAAATGTCATTAATACCACCGGTTTGGGAGCAGGTGCATATTTTGCAATATTAGGATCAGGAACATCACAATTTCAATCAAGAATTTTTATCAGATCAGATGGATCAGGATTTGATCTCGGCTTAGCAAAAAATAGTGCTACAGTAGCCGGTTGGTCAGATGGCACTTTAAGCGTTGGGACCACATACTTAGTTGTCGTTAATTATGAATTTGTTTCAGGGACAACAAATGATACTGCAAGACTATGGGTAAATCCCGATATGAGTGGTTCTGAACCACCCGCTAATGTTATTACAGGTTTAAACGCAGATGCTGATATAAATGGTTTTTTTATACGACAAGCAAGTGGTACATCTAACTCATACATAGATGGACTAAGAATTGCTAAAACATGGGCTGGTATTTTCCCCCCCAGTTCCTCCTCCGACATTATTGCAAACGTAAGCTTCACTTATCCCACAAACATAGATTACGCTTCAAATACGGGAACGAACGTTACATCCTCCAATCCCGAAGTTTTTCAGCTCGATATTCGTGATGGCGGCGGCTCGGCAGATGACGATGCACTTAGCACAACGCTTACTGCCATTACGTTCTCAGTTACAAATTCGAGTGTTCTCGAGAAAATTGCATTATACGATGGTACTTCCGAATTGCAAGAGGTTGACGCAGGCGCATCAATTACGTTTTCAGGTCTCACAGTTGCTGCGGCAGACGATGGAAGTTATACGCTAAATTTGAGAGCTACTTATAAAACTACAGTAACAGATAACACTCAGTTTTCATTTACAGTAACATCTGCAACTGCCGATCCTTCGGGTTCAACATTTGCAGCAGGAAATGCAGGTGGAGCGACAAGCTCAGTTTCCGGTGATAACAACCGCATCGAAGTTACTGCAACGAAGTACAATTTCTCAACACAGCCGCCAGCAACTACTGTGGTAGACACAGACTTTGCGGCGGGTGTTGAAGCTCTTGATGCAAATAACAACCGCGACCTCGATGATGCTACGTCGGTAACTCTTGCGGCTTCGGCTGGTTTACTATCATCCGCTACAGGAGTGGTACAGAACTTATCCTCGGGTGTCTATGATTGGACGGACCTCCAGAACAACACGGCAGGAACGGGTGTATCACTTTCTGCAACTGGAACGCACACAACTGCAAACAGCAATACGATGACGATTTTATCTGCCGAGCCAACGACACAGGCATCAGTTATTGTTTTCTCAAACGTCCTAACAACCTCGATGGACGTAAGCTGGACAAGTGGAAATGGAAATAATCGGATTGTCATTGCCAAACAGGGCAGTGCGCCGACATTCACACCATCGGATGGGTCAACCTATTCGTTCGATAATGATTTCTCGATTGCACCAACGCAAGGTGATGCAAAGGTTGTTTATAAAGGTTCAAGCAATTCATTTACTCTCTCTGGACTAACTCAGAATACCACATATCATGTAGCGGTTTTTGAGTTTAACAACCCTGAAGGCACGGAAAATTATCTTATTACTTCCCCCGCCACAGGAGACGAGACAACTACTGCATCAGTTTCAACTGCATCAGATATTCTTGCAGCGGGTAATGAAACTGCAAATATTGCATATGCAAGCTATCAAGCTTCCTCGATTACTACAACGAGTGATGGAGTGCGCTTGTGGTCGTTTCAAATCCGCGATGGCGGCGGCAGCGCTGATGGTGATGCATTCGGTACAGAGATGACTTCAGTATCAATTACTAAAGGAAGCTCCAACGGTGTCTCAAGTTGGGCAAACACATTACGCCGAGCGGCTTTATTTAATGGCTCGAATTTAGTTGCCGAAGTTGGTGTCGCTGGTGAATCGATTTCATTCTCAGGTCTTTCTGGCTCATATGTTACAGCACCTGACGATGGTAACACAACTTTGGATTTGTATGTAACATTTGAATCGGCAGTAACTGATAACGAGCAATTTCAATTTCAGATTACAAATAGCGATGTAACAGCGGCGGGAAGTAATAGCTCGCTGTTTACAACATTCTCAGCACAAACGAGCAATGTAACGAGCGATGCAAATAGAATAGAGGTAACAGCAACAAAGCTGAACTTCTCAACACAACCGCCGGCAACAACAGTTGTGAATACCAACTTTGCCGCGGGAGTTGAGGCATTAGATGCCAACAACAATCGCGACCTCGATGATGCTACCAGTGTTTCACTAGCTGCATCAGCAGGAAGCTTAACGTCTGCGACTGGTATTCCACAAAATCTCTCCTCCGGTGTATACAACTGGACAGATTTACAGAACAACACTGCAGGTACAGGTGTAACACTGCAAGCGACGGGCGGCTCGCTGACCTTAGCAAACAGCTCATCGATGACGATCTACTCAGCCGAGCCGACATCACAAGCATCGATCTCTGGTTTCTCGAGTGTTACAACGAACTCGATGACCGTAGATTTATCAGCCGGCGATGGAAGCTATAGGATCGTTTTGGCGAAATCAGGCAGTGCAGTTAACGCAAGTCCTGTTGATGGCGCAACATATTCGCCAAGCTCAACATTCGGCAGCGGAGATGAAATCGGTACAGGTAATTATGTTATCTTTGCTGGCAGCGGAACCTCTGCCCCCGTGAGCGGCTTGACTGCTGGTACTACATATCATTTTACGGTGTTTGAGTTTAACGGCTCGGGCGGGACTGAAAATTATAAAACACCGGGCGGGATAGGCAGCCAGATAACAAGCGGTGAAACATATACCTGGAATCAAACGGGTTCTGCATCGTGGGCAGTGTCTACGAACTGGACACCGACACGCACAACACCTGCCACCAATGACATCCTCCAATTCAATGGTGGTGGAACGGTAACAGCTACGAGCGTGCCTACACAAACGATCGGGCAATTGTTGGTTAGTAATAGCAGTACCGTTAATCTGCAAGCAGGCGGGGCAGTTACACTCACAATCAGCGGCGGTTCCGGTGTTGATTTATCGGTTGCTGCCGGTTCAGCACTCAATTGTAATGTAGCAAATGCTATTACGATTTTTGTTGGTACTGGTGCAACGGGAAGTATCAGTGGAACAATGACGTACACAAGTGCAGCACATAAGTTGAATGCTCAGGATGAGAGTGCTATCACGTTCCAATCAGGTTCAATTATGACGCAAGGCACTGGGATGACTGGAAATATATTTACAAATTCTGGTACTGCAAACGTAGTAATATTTGCAAATGGATCAACATTCATATTCCAAGCTGGCTCGAATCCTTTTGGATTATCTGCACCAAATTCTAAAGTAGTTTTCCAATCAGGAAGTTTATACAAACATGAAACAACTGGATTTCCATCATTAGACAATCGTGTGTATGCAAATTATGAATACAATGCGAGTGGTACTTGTTCTCCAACCTCAGGAAGCACAGGTACTACTATGGAGGATATCACTGTTACTCAGGGAACATTTAATCTTAATCCAAATTTTACAACCAATATAAAGGGTGATGTGTCCATCGCAGGTGGTGCTACACTTGGATTTAGCGCATCGACAGCAGCAACTGTCAATTTTAACGGTACATCAACACAGACAATTAGTGGGGGTGGTACATTAACATTTGGTGCTAATACCAGTATTATCATCGCTTCCGGAGCTGATGTGGTTCTATCGAAGAGTATTGCCATTTCACAAGCAATTACAGTTAACGGGGCACTCGATTGTGGAACGAGTGTCATTTCTGGTACGGGTGGTTCTGTCAGCGTGTCCAATGGCGCCACACTTAAAGTTGGTTCAACATCCGGCTCCGGTGCCATCGAAGGAAATATAAGTGCGACGGGTGGTGTTACGCTTGCAAGCGGCTCGACTGTTGAATGCAACGGTTCGGCTGCCCAATATTTAGCAGCCCGCACATTTGATGATCTTACTATTAATAACTCGAGCGGTGTTTCACTGGTTGGTAATATTACTATGAATGATGTGCTCTTATTATCAAGTGGTGATCTTACGACGGGTAGTTATTCCGTAGACCTCGGTTCTACCGGAACACTCACAGAAACAGCAGGGAATACAGTCATCGGTAATGTTACAGTTACACGAACGGTTACTTCACCACAAACATTTGGTGGTATCGGTTTCGAGATGGACTCCTACGGAGATTCTCCCGGTTCAACTACGATTACACGTGTAACAGGCGTAGGACAAGGACCTGCAGCTCAATCGGTGAAACGTTATTTTGATATTACACCAACCAATAACTCAGGGCTGAATGTTAATGCTACATTCCATTACGACGAATCTGAGCTTAACGGTCGTGATGAGGCAACACTCGAGATGTGGAAATCCATTGATAATGGAGTAAATTGGACGGAAGAAGGCGGTACACCGAGTCCAACGAACAATACTGTTACATTGAATAACGTAAGCTCGTTCTCTCGTTGGACTTTAACAGACGATGCTAATCCGCTTATTGTAACTGGAAGTCAACTCTCTGATGTTATCGCCGGAGTTCTCAGCATCCCGGCAACGATATCATCACTTGTAGATACACAACCCGAGCAGGTAGCGGTATTTGATTTCACAGTCCGCGATGGTGGTGCATCAGGTGATGCGGATTTAACGGGTACTATTCTCAATTATATTCAACTTGCTAAAGGTTCTAATAACACAGTTAGCTCATGGTCTGCCTCGATTCTGGGTGCGGAGCTGTTCAATGGTGTCAACAGTTTGGGTACGGCAACAATAACTGCTGATAATGTTAGCTGGTCGGGTTCACCGATCGTTACCGTTCCTGATGATGGCAGTTTAACACTAACGGTTAAGATTTATCTGAAAACATCACTCCCCGCTGGTTCAGATGGAAAGGTGTTTGAATTCAAGATTAATCAAAATACCGATGTAACAGTTGATGCTTCTGGCTCTTACATGGCGCCGGGTGGAACCGATGTTGTGGGTACACCGGGTACAACCATAGACGTGCAGGCAACTCAGCTTGCATTTACAACACACCCGCAATCGGGCTTGCTTGTTGGATCTAACATTGCTCCTGTGGCTGTAACAGCACAAGATGTTAATGGAAATAAAGATGGAGATTACACCGGAAATGTAACACTCTCATCCGGTACTTTCACATTAGCATCAACTGATGTTGGAGGATTGACACAAACCGCTTCGGCTGGCGTTGCCTCGTGGACGAATCTTACATCATCTACATCCGGTACAGGTACTGTACTTGCAGATGCGAGCACTATGACCCAAGGAGTTAGTAATTCGATTACGGTTACCTCGGGCACTGTAACGTCGTTCCAGAATGGTAACTGGTCGGTTGGTTCAACGTGGGTTGGCGGAGTCAAACCGGCGGCAAATCAGGCGGCTATAATAGCTTCTGGTCATACGGTTACATTGACTGCGACAGATACATGCGAAGCGGCAACAGTGCAAACGGGTGGTGTGCTTGATTTGGCTACGTTTGCATTGCAATTACGTGGTACATTTACCGCACAGGCAGGTGCCGAGCTTAAAATAAGTTTGTTCAACCCATTACCAGGAAATGGTCCAACACCCTATGCTTTCGATATCGCTTCTCTATTTACCATTGGTGGCGGTGCCACAGGATTTGGCTATAGAAATCCAGCAGTGCAGACTGTAACTTTTGGAAATGTACATTGGAATTCGACAGGTAATGCTACACCATCAGGGACAATGATCGTGGCAGGGAATCTCTTGAAGTCAAATACCGGTGAACTCCGTTGTGGCACGGGGAGTACAACGTCACGAACTGTATATGTATATGGTAATGTAACAGTCAATGGCGGCATAATTGTACTTTCTAATTCTACTTCACCTATCACAGGTGAATTGGATGTTAACGGTGATTTAACAATAAATAGCGGTGCAAAATTACGTGGCGTTAATTTCACAGGTAGTGGTACGCTGCGGATTGGCGGTAACCTGATTAATAATGGAGGCATTGTAGAAGAAGGAGATGGTGGCGGAGATACTGGTGATTTCTTTGTTATCTTCAAGGGTACTAATACATCTAATTTTGACCCTGGTGCTGCTAATGTTTTCCGCACAGTACAGATTGCTGCTGGTAGGACGGTAAATTTGATTAATAATAATCTCTGGCTCGATTCTACGAGATCTGCAGTTAGCGGTTCTTTCTACCTTGGGACAAATCTGATTATCGGAAAAGGAACTTTTGAATTAGCAGATGGAGGTACACTTGGCATCGGCTCACCGGATGGTATTACAACTTCTGGTGCAACTGGTAACGTTCAAGTAACGGGAACCCGCACATTTAGTTCCTTAGCGAATTATGTTTATAACGGAACGGTCGCGCAGGTTACTGGTAATGGCTTCCCGGCAAATTGCAATAATCTCACGATTAACAATTCCGCGGGCGTTACTCTTTCATCTGACCATACGGTAGATGGCGTTCTGACATTATTGAGCGGTAACGTGATTACAGGGCCCGATAAACTAATTATCAGCTCAACAGGTTCTGTCAGTAGAACAAGTGGTCATATCTTTGGTAATCTCCAAATGCATATCCCGACCGGTACTGGTGTATCACGGACATTTGAAATCGGTGATGCATCGAATTACACACCGATACTCTTCACCGCCGGAACCGTAACGAATCTCGGTGAATTGACTGCTACAGTAAATCCAGTTGAGCATCCGCAGATAGCAACATCACAGATCAACAGCAATAAGTCGGTCAACAGATATTATATATTCACCAATAGCGGTGTTGTACTTGATAATTACAGCGCAACATTTAACTTTGTATCGGGTGACGTTGATCTGGGAGCCAATCCATTAGTATTCGTTGCGAAACGTTACGATGGAGTGAACTGGAATCCGTTGACGATGGGTACCCGTACATCGACAAGCACAGAAGTAACTGGTGTAACATCGTTCAGCGATTTTGCAATCGGCGAATTGAGCGATTACACACTTACGATCAATATAGTCGGCAGTGGTTCGGTTTTGAAGAATCCTGACCAAGCTACTTATACTCATGGACAGATCGTTGAGTTAACTGCAAATGCAGCGGAAGGTTGGACATTTGCAGGATGGAGTGGCGATCTATTAGGTTCTGAAACACCAAAGAACATAACAATGGATGGACCCAAAACGGTAACGGCTACGTTCACCATCAATACTTATACGCTCAATGTTTCAGTTGTTGGTGGCGGAACTGTAACAAAAGCTCCAGATCAACCAACGTACAATTATAATACAAACGTCGAGTTGACAGCAATACCAGATGATCTAAGCTGGAAGTTCAAAGAATGGAGTGGTGATGCGAGCGGCTCCACAAATCCGCTTACCGTTGTGATGAATGCAAACAAAAACATCACAGCAACATTCGAGGAAGATGCTAATTATCTGGCAATGTACCGCAGCTTCATGCCGGAAAGTATCGCACTTGATAAAGACAATAAGGGTAAGATTAATAAATTCGTCCAACGAAAACCAGATAAGGTAGATTTTATCCTCTTTGTTGTAAGTGATAGTAATAATGTAAACGATCTGCACATGGAGTTTACTCATGCGATTGATACGACATTCCCATTCGGTACGATACCCGCATCCGTCGCAACGCCTGCAGAGACAAAATTAAAGAAATGGAATTTCGTATTCTCAACGCCACTGGATGCCGGTGATACGGTGTACGTATATGGCTACGGTAATAAAGGTAAAGTTCAGAAGATACCAAAATACTGGTGGACAAGAGATAATGTTCTTGTTGGTGCTAAGAAAAAGGATCCGGTATTCACGCGCAATCAGCCAAAGCTGCCAATGCCGAATCGTGTTAATGCATTAGCTGAGTCTTTCTGTGGACATGGTGCCACTGGTTTGGTAATTGGAAATGTGCGTACTGATAGTACCAAGCAATACGGCTGGTTCCAGACAACGAAGTACGGTGATGTGTTAAAAACCCTCATCGTGAAGAATACGGGTCAAATGCACGAAGGAACGCCTCGTGGTTTCGATCATCTGACGGGTAAGACTAAGGACTTGGTGAAGCAGCAGAAGAGCTTACCGCCAACGAAGTTCGACAACAAGCTTCTTGCCGATATGATTGCATTGAAGGTGAATATAACCTCAAGTGCAATGCGTATAAATCCTCTCGGCTTTGGCGAATTGATATACGATGATGGAACGAGCAATCCTCTGAACGGCTTGATGGTTAAGGAAATTGCTAACTTTGGCGATCCATTAATGATGGGTCAATATGATTCAGCACTTCTGAAAAAGGTATATGCCGAGTTAGATGTTTTTGAAAATCTATCAGCCACTATCGAAAAAATAAATACAGCATTTGAAGGTCCACTCGATACTGCGTATTTTGCTTATTCGTTGAGGTTCAAAGGTTACAAGTCGTTGATTGAGGTTCCGTACTTGAAGGCAAATCCGGATGTTATTCCTGCTGTCATTGCACCGATAGCGGGTTCTGCACCTGAAATTCCGTCAATGTACACATTGCATCAGAACTATCCGAATCCATTCAACCCGACTACGACAATCTCGTTCGAGTTACCAGTAGATGCATTTGTAACATTGAAGATTTACAACCTGCTCGGTCAGGAAGTAGCTTCATTACTTGATCGGGAAGAATTGTACGAAGGAACACAAGAGATTGAATTCAATGCAGATGGTTTTGCTTCTGGCGTTTACTTCTATCACATCCAGGCAGAAGGAATCGCTGACGGGGACGAAGCAACAACAAACTTCAAGACTGTAAAGAAGATGTTGTTAGTGAGATAATATTCGATTTATAGATTCTCTAATCCACAACGAAGAGGCATCCCGATTAATTCGGGGTGCCTTTTCTATTTATTGCCTTTCTTCTACTTTTTTAATATGTTATAAGCAAGTTAGGAGGGAGTTCCACTCCCGACTAATACCTGTTCCTGGTTCCCAAAGTCATCTTTGGGAACTAAAAAACTAAGTTGGCGCTTACGTTTCCAAACAGAATTTGGTAATGAGCGGGGATGACTCCCAAGTCCGGGTCACCCCGAACTCGTTTCGGGGTCTATTAAGATGCCGAAACCAGTTCGGCATGACTCGCCAGCCGGGTCACCCTGAACTCCCGCCTGCCAGAGCGAAGCGGCGGGCAGGTGTTTCAGGGGTCTGAGCGTAGATGCCGAAACGGGCTTGTACTGATGAATATCAGGATTCGGCATGACCCCGTCCTCGACTGAGTCACCCTGAACCCTGAGATGTCGTCAGGGCAGGCTTGTTTCAGGGGTCTAAACGTGGTTAGTAAAGTAAATGAGAATATTTTAAGTTTGATGAAAAAGGGATATGTTTACATAATGACAAATTATAATCGAACGACATTTTATACGGGTGTAACAAATAATTTAGGAAAGCGGGTCGAAGAGCATAGACGAGGAATAGGATCGGTATTTACAAGAAAGTACAATCTGAATATTCTTGTTTATTATGAGGAGTTACCATCAATGTACAGTGCTATTGTTCGAGAAAAACAGATAAAGAATTGGCATCGAGATTGGAAGTTAAATGCAGATAAAATTCAGCATTCTTAAGAATGCTTTGTTTGCATGAGCATTGCCGTTTACGGCAATGTAGTAACGAAGCATGATAAAAATAACCTTTGCGTAACATCAGTTAATAAAATCGTTCAATCCTGAGATGAAAGATTTATACGATGATATTCCATGGCAAGGTCAGTATTGAGAAAAATAACAACCAACCCGAGTCACCCTGAACTCGGTTCAGGGTCTGAGCGTAGATGCTGAAATAAATTCAGCATGACTCGTTGGCAGGGTAAAAATGCCGAAGCGGGCTTGTACTGATGAATATCAGGATTTAGCATGACTCCAAAACCGAGTCACCCTGAACCCCGACCTGTCGTCAGGGTTGGCTTGTTTCAGGGTCTGAGCGTAGATGCCGAAACACCTGCCCGCCCGCCTGCATCGGGCAGGCAGCAGGCGGGAGTTCGGCATGACTCGCTCGCTTGATATGATTCATTGGTTGCGCAAGTCACATTGGCTATCGTTAATAGTATACGGAGATTATAAATATGAAATCTATGACTGAATACATTTGGTACAACACAAAAAAGAAAAGAGATTATCTCAACATAACAGATGAAGTTCAGCAGATTGTTACGCGAAGCGGTGTAAAGGAGGGAATGGTGTTAGTCTCTGCTATGCACATCACCGCAGGTGTCTATGTTAATGATGCTGAATCAGGATTAATTCAGGATATTGATGAATGGCTTGAAAAGCTTGCACCGTTCAATCCAAACTATAGACATCATCGTACGGGCGAAACAAATGGAGATGCCCATCTAAAAAGTCTATTGGTCCATCACGAAGTAATCGTACCGATAACGGAAGGGAGACTCGATTTTGGTCCATGGCAGCAGATATATTACGCCGAGTTTGACGGACAGCGACGAAAACGTGTTATTATTAAAGTGATAGGGGAATAATAAATGGATAAGAAATATATTCTAATATCAATTGTACTATTATTGTTGTACAACAATCTATTCGCACAAGATTTTATTTATCCAAAAAATGATTTAAGAACCGATGTTGATTATGCACGTTTCTACAGTGATTCGTCACAGGTATTTCTTGAAATGTATTACAGCTTTTCGGAGGGAATGCTTACTTATCAGCTCGATTCCGGTCAATATGGTGGTAAAATCATTTTCGAATGGATCATTCAAAATGGCAGCCGAATAGCAGCAAACAAAACCTGGACTGTTACCCATGCACTCAATCCTACCAATCAACTTTCAACAGCACAATTGTTGGTTGGGATGCAAACAATCGGACTTCCTCAAGGTGATTATACTCTTACGTTAACAACTTTTGATGCACTCGCTCCAATGCGTAGAGATAGTGTTGCAATACCATTTAGTATTAGCATGTTTCCAACGGATCGTGAATTTTTAAGCGATATCGAGTTATGCACATCAATTCAGGCATCGACGAATGAGCAGTCTTTATTCTATAAAAATACACTCGAAGTGATACCGAATCCAAGCCGAATGTACGGTACTGGCTCACCAGTTCTTTATTATTATGCGAACGCATATAATTTACTATTAAAGAAAGAGGAACCTAATATCATTGTTCGGACTACCGTTATTGATGCATCCGGGAGGAAAGTAATTACTAAGGATAAAATAAAACCTCGTGTGTATGATGCGAGCGTTGAAGTGGGGATGTTGAATCTCTCTTCGCTGACAACCGGAACGTATCAATTTCGGATATCGTTGCTCGATACATCTAAAACGATTATTGATGAGTCGGCTAAGAAATTTTACATTTACCGATATGGGGCTATATTCGATTCAACAATGATTGAGCAAAGAATGGATGTATCCCGAAGCCGGTATTCGATTATGAATGAAGATGAACTGAATCAAGCGTTTGAATATGCAAAGTATATTGCCACAGAAAATGAGAAAGCTCTGTTCGGTAATCTTACGGAATTAAAAGCAAAGCAGAAATTCATATTCGATTTTTGGCAGAGGCGAAGTGTTACAGGGCAAATTAAAGAAGAAGAATATAATAAGCGAATTCAATATGCGAATGATCAATTATCAACAGGATTACGTCAGGGATGGAAAACTGATCGTGGACGTGTCCTCATAGTTTATGGTACCTGTGATGAGATCGAGCGTTTCCCCAGTTCTGCTGAGAGTAATCCTTACGAGATATGGCACTACAACAATATTCAGGGCGGAGTGATATTTGTGTTTGTTGACCGCGAAGGTCTGGGGAGTTACCGTCTGGTTCATTCCACGCACCGGAGCGAGCTTTACGATGAAGATTGGTATAAGCGTTACGCATTAAGGATGCGCTGATACCCAACATGCGTTACCGAATTGAATTTATATTCTTTCAGCTCTTCAAATGGTTTGTTTTGGCTTTACCGTTGAAGTCGGCTCAGCGGTTAGGGGCTATGTTGGGAGTGATTGCATATTATTTATCCACAAGCCGACAAAAAATAGCGCTTGAAAATTTATCGTTTGCTTTTCCTGAAAAATCTGAAGCAGAACGGATAGCCATTGCCAAAGGATCATTCAAAAATTATGGTATTACACTCGTGGAATTGTTATGGTTTCCCAATCTGACTGGTGAGATTATTCGGAAGCTTGTTAAACCGCAGAGTCTCGAATTGTTCCAAAATGGATACTCTGCCGGTAAAGGTATGGTTCTACTTGCGGGTCATTTCGGGAATTGGGAGCTGAACGCACTCGGGATGGCGTACGTTACTAACATTCCTGTCTCAATTATCGTTCAGGTACAGAATAATAAATTTGTAGATAGAGTTATCAATCAGCATCGATGTCTTTTTGGCAATAAAGTAATTCCGATGGGTATTTCGGTTCGTGAAATTATTCGAACATTACAAGACGGTGG
Organism: Bacteroidota bacterium; assembly: GCA_030019075.1. GTDB lineage: Bacteria > Bacteroidota > Ignavibacteria > UBA10030 > SZUA-254 > JASEHD01. The sequence goes on along the minus strand of JASEHD010000011.1, from coordinate 25,750 downwards.
AGTAATAGGTATTGCACCAGATCAAAGTGGAGATCAAAAAGGAGGAATTTATCTGGATTTTTTCGGTCGTACTGTAGCAACACATCAGGGAGCAGCAGTTTTTGCACTACGAACCCGTGCGCCGCTCATCATGGGTTTTATCATACGTCAAGCGGATGGTACTTATAATACAGTTGTTGAAGAAATTCTATTCGCTGATCTAATTAATCAAACGGAAGAGAATGTTATCGAGTTAACCCGACGACATTTAGCGATCCTCGAAAAATATATCCGCCAATATCCAGATCATTGGTTGTGGATGCATCGGCGATGGAAACATCTGAAAACAACTGTTGATGGTGAAAATGATATCTGAGATAAATAAAATTTTAATAGTGCAAACAGCATTTGCCGGGGATGTAATTCTCACCTTGCCTTTAGCTCAAGTATTAAGTCAGCGATACCCTTTAGCATTGATCGATATGGTTGTGATTCCCCGAACCGCTGAATTACTTTCTAATCATCCCGCTATAAATGAAGCTGTTATATTTGATAAACAGGGCAAGGATTCGGGAATTAGGGGTTTAATGCGGCAAATTAAGATAATACGCAAGAAAAATTATGATATCGCCTTTATTCCCCATCGCTCTATGCGGAGCGCGGTGTTGGTCAAATTTACTGGAATTAAACACCGCATTGGTTTTGATAAAAGTGGTTGGCGCTTCCTTTTTAATAATGTGATACATTATGATACTTTTACTCATGAGATCGAAAGAAATCTCTCTCTGCTTATGCCGTTTGGGATAGATCATACAGAAAAAGAATTACCTCAATTGTTTCCTGCTTTCCATGATAGAAAAAAGGTCGGGCTCTTTTTATCAGATCATGGGATTCAACATGTCAATTCACTCATAAGCGTTGCACCGGGAACCGTTTGGAATACGAAACAATGGTTAAAAGAACGGTTTATCGAGTTGATTGATAAACTGACAGCGAATGGCTTCCATATTATTTTGATCGGCGGCGATGCGGATGCAGAGTTGTGTAAGCAAATAAATAATTCTGTATCTTCCAAGCATGTTTATTCGGCAGCGGGAAAACTCACACTCTTGCAGTCAGCGGAGCTGATTCGACGCTGCAAATTATTAATCGCTAACGACAGTGCGCCAGTGCATCTCGCAGTTGCGATGAAGACTCCGGTCGTTGCAATATTTGGGGCAACAGCACCAGAATTTGGCTTCGCTCCTTATGGAAAGGATGATGTTGTTGTTGAAATCAAAAACTTAACATGCCGTCCCTGTAGTATCCATGGCGGTCCGAAATGCCCGATTAAAACATTTGATTGCATGAAACGCATTACAGCCGAAGATGTTTTTAAAAATGTAATATCCCGTCTTACTAAGTAAGAATTTATAATCAGATGAATAGTATACTTAAAATAAATCCGGCGTATATTCAAACTCAAATAATCAATAAAGCAGCGGGAGTTATCAAGAAAGGTGGAATTATCCTATATCCAACCGATACAATTTATGGACTTGGATGTGATGCGTTCAATAGAAAAAGTATAAAATGGATTTTCGATATTAAACACCGGAATCCAAAAAATCCCGCTCTCGTTCTTGTCCGAGATATTCCTATGCTGCAAGAGCTTGTCGAAGATGTCTCATCCAAATCGAAAGAATTAATGCGTCGATTTTGGCCTGGACCGTTAACAATGCTCTTCAATGCGAGAAAAGGTATCCCTCCGTTATTGATCTCTGATGATGGGAAAATCGGGATTCGTATGCCTAAAAATAATTTTTGCCTGAAATTAATTGCTGTATCCCGGGTTCCCATCGTTTCTACGAGCGCTAATATTTCCGGTGATAAAACGATAACAGAAATCGAAGCTCTAAAAGAATTATTTGCTCATAAAGTTGATTTATTTATTGATGCTGGTGATACCGCATCGACAATACCTTCGACCGTCATAGATGCAAGCGTTGATGAACCTGTTCTTATTCGTGAGGGTGTTATCCCATTTCTGGAGATATTATCTGTGTGATTCAGCGTGTCGTTCGGTATGTTTATTCCTCGTTACAACCTGTTTCTGCTTTTCTTTCTTGCCAATATTCTTCTCCACGAACAACTTCTCTCCCGTCCACGGATTCATTTCGGTATAATACATCAGCGTTGAATAGGTTGATGGAGTGGGCGTAAATATCTGTACTTGTTCAGGATATATTCTCAATTCTTTTGAAACGTATTGCTTCATTTTAATTTCATCCGCAATATCACAGCCCGGATGTGCGGCGATGAGGTAATATGTGAGGAATTGTTCTTTCTTTTTCTTCTTGTTGATACTATCGAACCGTTTTTTGAATTCGTTGAGATACAACGCTCCAGGTTTTCGCATAATATTGAGGACTTTATCTTCTGTATGTTCGGGAGCTATTTTTAGTTGTCCCGATATGTGGTGTTCGATAAGCCCGTTCAAATATTCATCACCCGTCACTTTATCGTCTATGATCATATCGTAGCGTATTCCTGAAGCGATAAAGACTTTCTTTACGCCATCGATCTTCCTTAGTTTCCAAAGGAGTTCAATTTGGGGTTTATGGCTTATATTTAATTTCCTGCATGTTGCTGGGAAGATGCAATCTTTCTTCAGGCATTTTCCATGCAACTGCATTTTATCACAGTTGGTAGAATACATATTTGCTGTAGGACCACCAACATCAGTTATATAACCTTTAAAATCTGGAAGACCTGCGATTCCTTTTGCTTCATCAATTATAGATTCCTGACTTCTTGAGATAATGTTTGTTCCTTGATGAACGCCGATGGCGCAGAAGTTACATTCGCCGTAACATCCACGATGTGTAGTTATAGAAAACTTGATCGTATCCATAGCACGGACTTTTCCATCCTTTTTGTAATATGGATGAACGTCACGCTCGTAATCAAGATTGTAAATATTGTCTATTTCTTCTTGTGTTAAATTTTTTGCCGGTGGATTTTGTATCAAGTAACGATCACCATGCTGCTGACATAATCCTTTGGCGGTTATCGGGTCGTTGTTTCTATAGAAAGCATGAAACATCTCGATGAATTTCTTTTTATCTTCATTGACTTGATGGAAAGACGGAAGATCGATGTATTTATCTTTTTGAGTTTTCGAGATGTAACAAATTCCTCGAACGTCTTCTAACCATGCGAATGTTTCCGCCGGAGGCGGATAAGTTGAACCTTCGCAAGGTTTGGCTGTTTTCAATTTCTCAGCAATCTCCAAAGTTGCTTTTTCGCCCATTCCATAAACAAGTATATCTGCTTTTGCATCAAATAGGATTGATCTACGGATTTTATCATCCCAATAATCGTAATGAGCAATGCGTCTCAAGCTCGCTTCAATTCCACCAATAGCGATCGGTTTCGTGTTCTTAAAATATTGTTTTATCAGATTGGAATAAACAATGACTGCTCTATCAGGTCGTTTATTATTTATTTCCCCCGGAGTGAAATCATCTTGCCGTCTTCGTTTCTTAGAGGCAGTGAAATTAGCAACCATTGAATCTACGCATCCCGATGTTACTCCCCAAAATAATTCCGGTTCACCTAATCGTGTAATATCTTTTTTACTGTGAACATCAGGCTGGGCTATGATTCCAATCTTATATCCCGCGTTGAGAAGAACTTTTCCGATAACCGCTGCACCGGAATAAGAGCTGTCTATGTAAGTATCACCCGATATGATGATGATATCTAACTTCTGCCAGCCGAGGTTGCTGATCTCTTCTTTTGTGGTTGGTAAAAACATAGAATGATTCTAACTTACAAAATTACTGTAGAGAATACAAAGGCATTGACGATTAACTAATGATTCAATATTCTTTGACTTTACTTGCCCATTTTCATATATTTTTCTGTTAGCCAATTCAATAATCGTTGAAAATTCAACTCATTGAGAAGAAAAACAATGTTAGAAAGACAATTTGATGTAGTTATTCTTGGCAGTGGTCCTGGTGGATATGTTGCGGCTATACGTGCCTCCCAGCTTGGACTGAAAACTGCTGTTATCGAAAAAGATAAAATAGGCGGAGTGTGTCTTAACTGGGGATGCATTCCTACCAAAGCTCTCTTAAAGAGCGCTGAAGTATATAATCATTTCCATCGCGCAGAAGAGTTTGGAATTTCCGCTAAAGATGTTTCGTTTGATTTTCCAAAAATAATTAAACGAAGCAGAGATGTTGCGCTTAGAAATTCAAAGGGGGTTGAATATCTTTTCAAGAAAAATAAGATAGAATTGATTTCAGGTTTCGGAAAGATTATCGGAAAAGAAAAAATCGAGATAAGTAAAGATGGAAAACCTGTTGAAACAGTTTTTGGGAAAAATATTATCATTGCCACTGGCGCACGTCCGCGGTCATTCCCGAGTATAAAGATTGATGGAAAACAGATAATCTCAAGTACCGAGGCGATGCTACTACAGCAGCCTCCGAAGTCGATGATTATCATCGGCGCCGGCGCGATTGGCGTTGAGTTTGGATATTTTTATAATGCGTTCGGGACGAAGATAACGATTGTCGAGATGATGCCGAATGTTTTACCGATTGAAGATAAAGAGATATCAAAACTTCTTGAGAGCGTTCTGAAGAAATCGGGGATTGAGATTTTAACAGATGCAAAAGTGGATAATGTTTCTACTAGAAAGGAAGCTGTAGTATCTTTAACCGAAAAGGACGCGAAGAAAGAACTGACTGCCGATATTGTGCTTGTTGCTATCGGCGTGCAAGGCAACATCGAAAACATCGGACTTGAATATGCGGGAGTTAAAGTTGAGAAGGGCTGGATACAGGTTGATGATTTCGGAAAGACAAACGTGGATGGTGTTTATGCAATTGGTGATGTTGCCGGACCACCCTGGCTTGCACATGTTGCATCGAAAGAAGGAATTATTTGCATTGAAAAGATTGCGGGTAAAAATCCACAGCCAATAGATTGGGATAATATTCCCGGTTGCACTTATTGTCAACCACAGGTTGCAAGTATCGGATTAACCGAAGAGAAAGCGATTGAGTTGGGACATAAACTGAAGATTGGCAGATTTCCGTTCACAGCAAGCGGTAAAGCACGGGCAATCGGCGAGATAGACGGCTTAGTGAAATTGATCTTCGATGAAAAATATGGTGAGTTGCTTGGCGCCCATATCCTTGGAGCTGATGCAACAGAAATGATCGCTGAGCTTGGGTTAGCAAAAACATTGGAAACTACCGCGGAAGAAATAATTAGGACAATTCATGCACATCCTACACTCTCAGAAGCGATTATGGAAGCAGCGGAGAACGCAGAAGGACAGGCGATTCATATTTAAGTACGTGAGTATGTTAGTATTTGAGTAGATAAGTACCAAGAACAATGTACAAAGAACTAATGACGATTGACAAATGACAAATCATTTATGATGGAAGGATATAAAAATGAAAGATGAAAGCATCAACATATCGAACGAAACACTTGCTATCGAAGAGTTGTACATCCACCTTCGCGCGATGAAGAAAATAATGGAAGAAAAGGGATTGATGACCGAAGATGATTTTAGAGTTGCATACGCTCGTGAGTTGGTTGTAAGTCCGGGTGCAGCGGCAGGAACGAAAATTACCGATTATTTATCCGATCATCGGAAAAAGTTCCTGCGTTCATGAAAGAAATTCAAACCGTCAATTTCGGATTGACAGCATATCAACCGATATGGGAATTACAGAAAAAGATTTTCAATCTTCAAATCTCTAAAAAGATTTCTGATGTTCTCATAATTACTGAGCATAATCATGTTTATACATTGGGTAAGAACACAGATGAAGCGCATTTGCTCGCAGATGAAAAAGAATTGAAATTGTCAGATGTAGATGTTTACCATATTGATCGAGGTGGTGACATCACCTATCATGGTCCCGGACAGCTTGTTGGATATCCGATTATTAATCTGAATAATTATTATCTCGACACGCACCGTTACCTTCGTGATCTTGAGGAAGTGCTGATTCGAACATTGAAAGATTTCGGTATCAACGGACATCGTGAAGAAAATTATACAGGTGTTTGGGTCGGCGGTGATAAAATTGCCGCCATTGGTGTAAAGGTAAGCAGGTGGATCACCATGCATGGTTTTGCTCTCAACGTAAACACGAATCTATCATATTTTGATCGCATCATACCATGTGGAATTTTCCATAAAGGTGTTACGTCGATGGAGCGAATTCTCGGGAACAAGGTCTCCTTACAAGATGTTATAGATTCGGTATCATCACGATTCAGGGAAGTTTTCGGGATTCATACAAAAATCGTAGATAAAGATGAATTCCTATCCACTATCAATTATTTATTTAAAGAAAAAATAGAATGTCTTCAATGAAGAGATCAAACGATACAAAAGAAAAAAAATCTGAGGTAATTAGTCTCTCGAAAGAGCGTCTGTTGGAAGCATATCGGTTTATGTATACTGCTCGGAAGACGGATGATAAGATATTAGTTCTACTCAAACAAGGTAAGATATTTTTCCATATCGGAGGTTCAGGCCATGAAGCGATACAGGTGGCAACAGCTTTCGCATTGAAAAGAGAAGAAGATTGGTCGTATCCATATTATCGCGATCTCGCTTACGTTTTGAGCATGGGTTATACTATAAAAGAAATACTTGCTGAGGCGATGCACCGGGCAAGTGCACCAAGCAGCGGCGGCTTCGTCATGCCGTTTAATTATGGGTACAAAAAATGGCGTATTCCATCTCAATCAAGCGTTACAGGCACGCAATTTCTACAAGCAGTCGGTACCGCTCTTGCGCAGGTGAAGGATGGCACAAAAGATATCGTTTATGTTTCATCCGGTGAGGGAACAACGAGTCAAGGTGAATTTCACGAAGCGGTTAATTGGGCATCGCGTGAGAAACTTCCGGTGCTTTTTGTTATTCAGGATAATAAATTTGCGATCTCTGTAACAAAGAAAGAACAGACTGCTGGTGGATCGATATACGAAGTCGTTCGGGGATATCAAGGACTGAATCGGTATGAAGTTGATGGCTGTGATTTTATTGCTTCGCATCAAGTGGCGCAAGAAGCTGTTGCGAAGGCACGAAGTGGTGAAGGACCAAGTTTGATTCTTGCTCATACGGTACGGTTGCTTCCACATTCATCATCCGATGATCAACGGAAATATCGCAGTGAAGAAGATTTAACAAGAGACAAAGCGCGGGATCCCATACCGAATTTTGAGAAATATCTCATCTCGAATAAATACGCCTCAGGTGAGGAGATAAAAATAATTCAATCCGAAGTTCAAAATCAAATCGATCAAGCGGCTGATGAAGTTGAAACAGAACTTCAACAGGATTCAGTTAATCTGTTAAAGTATGTTTATTCACCAAAGACCGTTATATCTGTCGATGGTTTTGTAGAACCGGAACATAAAGGTGGTAAGATAGTTATGGTCGATGCGATCAATCATGCAATGGCGGAAGAGATCGAACGCAATCCCAAAATTCTGGTTTATGGAGAAGATGTTGGCGGCGATAAAGGTGGTGTTTTCACTGCAACCAAAGGTTTGACAAAGAAATTCGGTTGGGAGCGCGTTTTTAATTCACCTCTCGCCGAGGCGAGTATCATTGGTACTGCCGTTGGATTATCGATTGCTGGATATAAACCAGTTGTTGAGATTCAATTTGGAGATTACATTTGGCCCGCTTTCATGCAGTTGAGGGATGAAGTTGCAATGATGCGTTTTCGTTCAAACAATGAATGGACAAATCCGATGGTCATCCGTGTGGCAGTTGGAGGATATATCCATGGTGGTCTTTATCACAGCCAATCGATCGATGGATTCTTCACACATATACCTGGTCTTCGGGTTGTAATTCCCTCAAATGCCGCCGATGCCAAGGGTTTACTGAAAACAGCGTGCCGTTCAGACGATCCGGTCGTGTTCCTTGAGCATAAAGGATTATACCGTTCAAGTTTTGCTGCGTCCCCAGAACCGGATGAAAATTATCTTCTCCCGTTTGGTTTGGCAAAAACAGTCCGCTTCGGGAACGACATTACCATAATAACTTGGGGGATGATGGTACAACGCTCGTTTGAAGCCGCTCTGAAATTGGAAGAGAGCGGCGTAAGTGTTGAGGTTGTTGATCTGCGGACACTCAATCCTCTTGATAAAGATGTGATACTTAATTCGGTGCGGAAAACAGGAAAAGTTTTAATTGTTCATGAAGATACATTGACGGGCGGATTCGGTGCTGAGATTGCGGCGATCATTGCAAGCGAAGCATTCACACGACTTGATGCTCCGATCAAGAGAGTTGCCGCAAAGGATTGTCCTATTCCATACGGACCGACACTTGAGAATGCAATGCTTCCTCAGACATTAGATATAATTTATGCGTTGAAAGAACTATCGGACTTCTAAATTCATATGATAAAAAATGCAAAAGGTTTGAAAATTTTTGAAAACAATCTAACTAAACGAACCAAATCGGGGTATCTGCAGAATGTAGAGATAGTCAATGCCTTGTTGATGTATGCTATTAAGTTGAAAAAATTTCCTTCAAAGAATAAGTTGGATGGAATCGAGGTTGATATCCGTTTCGCGAGGGCAATAAACAATGTTTGATAAACTAATTGTTAAAGCCGCCAAACACCTGGATGAAATGAAAATCCCATATATGATAATGGGCGGTCAAGCGGTATTGAAGTATGGTGAGCCGCGGTTAACAAAAGATATTGATATTACTCTTGGGATTGGGATTGAAAAATTTTCTTTAATTCAGGAATTAATTAAAGATACGAAACTTAAATCGCTCGTTCGCTCTCCGAAGAAATTTGTAAAACAATTCTATGTTATGCCAGCTATCGATCCAAAAAGTCAGATTAGGATTGATTTTATTTTCTCGGATTCGATGTTTGAAAGAAATGCGATGAAAAGATCTGGATTTGTTCGGATACTTAATAAAAAGATTCGTTTTGCTTCCGCTGAAGATGTTATCATACAAAAAATAATTGCAGGTCGCCCGAGAGACCTTGAAGATGTTTCGACAATCTTGTTGAAACAATCAAAGTTGAATATCAGGTACATTAGAAAATGGTTAAGTGAATTCGAAATAAATTTAGATATTTCACTATTAAAAATATTCAATCATCTTTTGAAAGAATGTAGAATTAAATAAGAAGGTTTGAGAGAAATATATGTCAAAAGTAGAAGTTGTTATGCCGCAATTAGGTGAAAGTCTCACCGAAGGTACAATTGTCAAGTGGCACAAAAAGCCGGGTGATAAAATCAAGAAAGATGAAACACTTCTTGAAATAAGTACCGATAAAGTCGATTCAGAAATTCCATCGCCTGCTTCCGGTATAATCACGAAAATATTATTCGAAGAGCAAAAGACCGTTACTGTTCGTACTGTTATTGCTGAAATCGAAACTGATTTCACCGCTATCTCCATCGAAGCTCCATCAAAATTTCCCGATGTACCAATAGCAGCACCTATAAAAGAATCAACTCAAACCCCATCCACAAAAACAACAGCTACCGAGAAACCTATAACTGGAAGATTTTATTCACCACTCGTTCTTAGCATTGCCCATGAAGAAGGCATTTCGATGGGAGAGCTTGAGCAACTTTCCGGTTCTGGTGAAGGTGGACGCGTAACCAAAAAAGATATGCTTACATATATAAACACAAGACAAACAGGTAAACCGTCTCTAGCTGCAACACAGCCATCTGCCCCTACTCAGGTTGGTCACCTTGAAACCACGTTAAAGCATGTGGAGTCGGGAGATTTAGCTCAGAAATATCCTTCACCTCAATACGAGATTTTGCAGATGAGTAATGTCATTGCGAAGATGTCGGAACATATGGTGAAAAGTGTAAACACATCGCCGCATGTTTGGGCGGTGCATGAGTGCGACATGACGAATGTTGATAAAGCGCGAAAAAAGAATGCCGAGTCGTTCGAGAAACGTGAAGGGTTCAAATTAACTTACACGCCATTTGTTTGCGATGCGGTTATTAAAACATTGAAACAGTTTCCGCTCGTCAACGCATCGGTTGATGGTGATAAGATTATACTAAAAAAATTTGTCAATCTGGGAATTGCCGTTGCATCTGAAAATGGTTTAATCGTTCCGGTGATAAAAAATGCAGACGAGAAAAATTTCGTTGGACTTGCTCGTTCATTGAATGACCTTGCGACTCGCGCACGAATAAAGCGGCTTGTCCCATCCGAAATAGAAGGAGGGACATTCACAATAACAAACTTCGGTGTGTTCAACACTTTAATTGGAATACCAATCATCAATCAACCGCAAGTTGCAATACTTGGTACAGGTGCAATAAAGAAGCGTCCGGTTGTAATATCCACCTCTGGCGAATACGATGCAATCGCAATCCGATTAATTGCACATCTCACGCTCGCGTTTGATCATCGTATCGTCGATGGCGCGTTAGGCGGAACATTTCTGGGAACAGTGTGCAAATTGTTGGAGAATTATGATTCAGAGAAAGTCCTATAATTTAACCACGGATTTTCACAGATGTTACAGATTGTATCTGTGATGCTCAGTGCTTTTTCCGTGCGATCAGTGGTAAATAAAAATGAAAATAAACATAGAAGAAAATAAGCTCCTTCGTCGTCCTGAATGGCTGAAAGCAAAAATACCATCGGGCGAGAATTATGCTCGGTTGAAATCACTCATCGAAGGTAAAAAGCTGCATACCGTTTGCGAAGAAGCAAGATGTCCGAATATGGGCGAATGCTGGAATCACGGCACCGCAACATTTATGATACTTGGTGATGTTTGTACGCGGAGTTGTGGATTTTGCGCGGTGAAAACAGGCAAGCCAACCGAGCTTGATGCTCAGGAACCATATCGGGTGGCTGGTGCAGTCAAGACGATGGGTGTTCGCCTTGCTGTGATTACTTCAGTCAACCGCGACGAGTTATTCGATGGTGGGGCGCAGATATTCGCAGAAACAATCCGACAAATCCGTATCGTAAATCCAAAAACGAAAGTAGAAGTTCTTATTCCCGATTTTAAGGGAGACGAATTCGCGTTGAACATCGTGCTCGATGCGTTCCCCGATATTTTAAATCATAATTTAGAAACTGTTCTGCGTTTATATCTAACTGTAAGACCTCAGGCAAATTATAGACGGTCTCTTGAGCTCCTCGACCGTGCAAAGCGTAGAGGATTCAACACTAAAACCGGTTTGATGCTCGGCATAGGAGAAAAGATAGAAGAAGTGATTGAAGTTATGAAAGATCTTCGTAAAATCAATTGCGATATTCTGACATTAGGACAATATCTCCAGCCAACGAAAGAACATATTCCCGTCGACCGGTTCGTTCATCCAGATGAATTCAAAATGTTGAAAGAAATAGGTTTGAATATGGGTTTCAGACACGTTGAATCTGGTCCGCTTGTTAGAAGTTCATATCATGCGGAAGGACAGATCTAACTTCGAATCAAAATATTCCTTGCCTATAAGCAAAATTTTCGTTAAATTTGTATTCATCTGCTAATAAAAAAGGGTGTACATACCCGCCTTATATAGGTGGGTTTCTTTTGATATATTGTGTTTTCATTAAAAAAATAAGGATATTTTGTGGCATTAGCTCAGAGATTAACATATCATTTTAAACAGAACGAGGTCAATCCTAAGTGGTTCCTCGTAGACGCAAACGGTTTAACACTTGGTCGGGTTGCCAGTCGTGTAGCTCATATTTTACGTGGGAAACATAAACCTATATTCACACCCAATGTCGACTGTGGTGATTTTGTTGTCATTGTAAATGCTGATAAGGTGAAGCTCACAGGTAAACGTAGTGAATTGAAAACTTATTTCCATCATACATTGTACCCAGGAGGTGCTATAGTACAATCGTACAAAGATTTAATGAAGACACATCCTGAAAGAGTATTTGAACATGCTGTAAAAGGAATGATTCCACATAATCGACTTGGAGCCACTGTCATTAAAAAACTCAAAGTATATCGCGGCGCGGATCATCCACACATGGCTCAAAAACCCGAACCCATTAAGATATAAAATTAGGAATAACAATGATACATCATCATAAGATTGCAGTTGGACGTAGAAAGACATCAGTAGCTCGTGTAATAATAAAATCAGGATCGGGTGAAATAACAGTAAACGATAAAAAGCTGGAACAATATTTTTCTGTTGATACACTGCAGAATGAAGTAATGTTACCGTTAGTGGTAACGGAAACAGCCGGTAAGTACGACGTGGTCGCTAACGTAAATGGTGGCGGTCCGTCTGGCCAAGCCGGTGCTGTAAAACTTGGTATCTCACGAGCATTAGTCGAGATGAACAATGATTTTCGCGCGAAACTTCGTGAACACGATCTTTTGACTCGTGACTCACGAATGGTCGAGCGCAAGAAATATGGGCAAAAGAAAGCCCGGAAACGATTCCAATTCAGTAAACGTTAAGATTCATTGAACGATTAATTATCATACATACTCTCTGATTCTGTTGGAAGTGTTCAGTTTGCTAATCATGAGTATAGCAAACGGGATCCCAATGGAAGTTGACGAGGGTAGAAGAACTAACTAACATAGGAGTAAAAAAATGCCTCGTATCGAATTAACCGACCTACTAGATGCAGGTGCTCACTTTGGGCATCTGACACGCCGTTGGAATCCTAAGATGAAACCCTTCATCTTTATGGAACGTAACGGTATTCACATTATTGATCTAAAAAAAACCCAAGAATTACTTGAAGGTGCGTGCAACGCACTTACTAACATTGTTAGTGATGGTAAGAAAGTTCTCTTCGTTGGAACCAAAAGCCAAGCAAGTCAGGTAATTGAAGAAGAAGCAAAACGTAGTGGCGCCTTTTATGTCGCTAAACGGTGGCTTGGTGGTATGCTAACGAACTTCACAACGATTCGCAAGAGTGTAAAGCGATTGCAAAACATCGAGAAGATGGAAATTGACGGTACATATGATAAAATAACGAAGAAAGAAACACTTGTTTTGGATCGCGAGAAAGAAAAACTATCAGACGTCTTATCCGGTGTTGTAGATATGACAAGGGCCCCGGGTGCGCTTTTCGTTGTCGATATTAAAAAGGAAGAGATTGCCGTTAAGGAAGCAAAACGTCTTGGCATTCCCGTGTTTGCCATCGTCGATACCAACTGCGATCCATCGACAGTTGATTATCCGATTCCCGCGAATGATGATGCGATTAAATCGATACAGGCAATCACAAAAATAATTGCTGACGCAGTTCTCGAAGGTAAAGAACGAATTAGCGAAATGCAACAGGCGATGGAAGAGGAAGCTCAAGAGATTGCGGAAGCAAAAAAAGAGAGAAAAATTCAACAATAGGAAAAAGAGAGAATATGGAAATTACATCAGAACAAGTAAAGATATTACGCGACAGCACAGGTGCCGGGATGATGGATTGTAAGAAAGCCCTTGCAGAAACTAATGGTGATATGGAGAAAGCTGTAGACTATCTACGTAAAAAAGGTGCGGCAACTGCCGAAAAGCGCGCAGATCGTGCAACAAACCAAGGATTGATCGAAGCGTACATTCATGCCGGTGGACGGATCGGTTCAATGGTGGAAATTAATTGTGAGACAGATTTCGTAGCGAAAACCGACGATTTCAAAATGCTTGCACGCGAGCTTGCTATGCAGATTGCAGCAATGAACCCCCTCTATGTTACCCGCGAGGACGTAGCGAAAGAAACTATTGATCATGAATTGGAAATCTACCGCACTCAGGCAAGAAACGATAAAAAACCTGAACAAGTGGTCGAACGGATTGCTGAAGGAAAATTAGATAAATATTTTCAGGAATTCTGCTTAACAGAACAAACCTATATTAAGGATTCTGGAAAAACAATTAAGGATTTAATCCTGGATATGATGTCAAAGACAGGAGAAAAGATCACTATCCGACGATTCAAACGATTCCATCTTGGAGAAAATTCATAAACATTTTAATAAGGTCTCAAATCAACGAGACCTTTTTTTAAATATTGATGAAAACAATCAAACCAAAATATAAGCGAATCCTAATAAAAGTGAGCGGCGAAGCACTTATGGGCGAAAAAGATTTCGGTATTGATCCAAAAGTACTGAGTCGATTTGCAAATGAGATTGCCGAGATTCACCGTACGGGAGTTGAGATCGGGATTGTTATTGGTGGTGGAAATATCTATCGAGGCGTCGAGAATTCTTCCGATGGTGTTGATAAAGTAACGGGTGATCAGATGGGGATGCTTGCTACTATTATTAATGGTCTTGCACTTCAGAGTGCGCTAGAGCATTGCGGGGTATTCACCCGATTGATGAGTTCAATTAAGATGGAAGAGATGGCTGAGCCGTTCATCCGACGACGCGCAATACGACATCTTGAAAAAGGGCGTGTTGTCATCTTCGGAGCTGGAACGGGAAATCCATATTTCACCACAGATTCTGCAGCGGCACTCCGCGCCGTTGAGATTCATGCCGATGTAATAATTAAAGGTACGCGTGTCGAGGGGGTCTATGATTGTGATCCAGAAAAATATAAAAATGCTTTTAAATTTGATGAAATCTCTTACAAAGATGTTCTGGAAAAAGATTTGAAAGCCATGGACTTAACTGCGATAACACTATGTAAGGAAAATGAGATGCCTATTATTGTATTCAATATGAATTCTGCGGGCAACCTTAAACGATTAATTGCTGGTGAAAAAATTGGTACGATCGTTCGCTCAAGGAGTAATCAAAAAAAGCAACGGTGAATTTCTTAATATTTTTACATTCTGTTAAACAATAAAAAGGAATTGTATGATAAAAGAAATTATTAAACAAACAGAAGACAAGATGCAAAAAGGAGTTGAAGTTGTACGTCAAGAATTTATAAAAATTCGGACTGGTAAAGCAACTACGACTTTATTAGATGGTGTCAAGATTGACTATTACGGTTCTCAGATGCCCCTCAATCAAGTGGCTAACGTGAGCGTGAAGGATATTCACACAATAACTGTTCAACCCTGGGATAAAACAATGCTTCAGCCGATAGAGAAAGCAATCATCGCTGCAAATTTGGGATTGAACCCGATCGCCGATGCGGATGGTATCCGTGTTCCGATTCCGCCCCTAAACGAGGAGAGACGGAAAGAATTGGTTAAGTTAGTGAAGAAGTTCGCTGAGGAGGGGAAAATAGCTATTCGGAATGTTCGTCGTGATGCTATCGAACATTTAAAGAAATCGGAAAAAGCTGAGCATTTTTCTGAAGATGATCGTATACGTGCCGAGCAAGACGTTCAGAAAATGACAGATAAATTCATCAAAGATGTTGATGGATTAGTAGGTTTGAAGGAAAAAGAAATAATGGAAGTCTGAAACGCTATTAGTTGGAATGGGGTGTAAAGAATTGTATTTAGCTGCCGGTTTGTAAATTATGAACCGGCATTTTTAGTTTATTTCAGGGGAGCAACGCAACATTCCATTTAAATAAATCGTAAGCTATTATAGGATATTTAGAAAGTAATTTAATATGGAAACCAACGGACAAACACCCAGGCGATTATATAAATCGCGTCGGAATAAAGTGATTGATGGTATTTGCGGAGGTATTGCTGAATATTTTGATATGGATCCGACAATAGTTCGATTATTGTGGGTATTAATCACATTGATGGGTGGCTCAGGATTCATTCTTTACATTATTGCGATGATCATTATCCCCGTCAATCCGGAACATCTGGTGATTCCACAATCAATTACTTCCCTGACGAACGGCGGAACAGATAAGAGGCGTTTTTTTGGCGTTATGCTTATTCTTCTCGGTGCGTTGATCTTGATGCTGAATATGGGCTGGTTCTGGGGATTCGGCTGGTGGTCGTTCTCTTATAAAATAATGCTGCCGATATTATTTATTATTATTGGGATATTCTTTATATATATTCATACAACAAAGAAGTCGCAACCAATATCCCCACCTAACCTTGTAATGCAGGAGAGTTTTCCTACCCAACTTCCACCGGTAAAAGAATTAAGACGATCAAAATCAAATCGGAAATTGTTCGGAGTTTGTGGTGGAATTGCATATTATTTTGATATCGATCCCACAATAGTTCGTTTCATTTTTGTTGCTCTCGTATTAATGTCGTTTGGATGGGGATTACTGATTTACATTATCCTCGGGATAGTAATGCCTGAAGAGAAATTAACACCTCAAACTATGTAAGGAATTTTCAATGAGTGAATCTCGCTGCAGAACGTCGTGGTTTGGTATTGCTTTAATTATTGTCGGTGCAGCAATGCTCGTAGATCATTTAAATATTATTAATATCGCTTTTTCCTCTATTTTCTGGCCCCTTTTGATGGTCATTGGGATATTTGCTGTAGGTAAAGGATTTTCACAAAATCGACTAAGAAAGATATACTGGGGGACGGTACTTTTTCTCTATTCATTATTTTTCTTCCTTCGTTCAATTGACTCTATTGAGCTTTACTCATTTGTTTTTCTCCCTGCGTCGTTCATAATATTTGGGGTTGGATTTTTTATGATGTATCTGAATAATTTCAAAGATTGGCACTTTTTGATTCCAGCTCTACTTCTGACTGGTATCGGGAGTCTTTTCTTATTGACAGAGTATGGCTGTTTCTCGCATAGGGAAGTATGGGATGCAGTACGAACATATTGGCCCGTAATTCTAATTCTGTTTGGTTTGGCAATTCTCTTGAAACGGTATAATGTAAAATCAGATATTCCAGCTTCTTGAATATTATATTCCACATTTGTTCATTGGGACTCGGGGTTCTAAGAAAAATATTTATTACTGAACCGTCGCAGCTTATATAATCAAACCAATAATTTCACTCAAGATTGTAATTACAACCTTCAAAAAAGTTTAGCAGCTATAGATCAAGATTTTATTAAACAACCTCCGAAGTCGGACACCTCGGAGGTCAACAGATTCACAACTAAATTTTGTTTTAATCCCTCTAAGCTATTATGAATACATTAGTTAGAGTAACCATGTTCAAGCTCTTTTTCCATAACGAAACATCTTTATTTTTGGGACCAAATGATCTCCATATTTAGTTAACTTGATGATTGATAGTTTGAAGATTAATAGTATTTTATTATATTTAAATTCAGAAGAAAGGTAGATAGAAGCTGACACACCACGTTCCGCATTAAGCGGCAGGGTCAAGCCTGTTTACCAAAATAATTGAAGGGATTTATATGAATATTTATGTCGGCAACCTGTCGTCTCAAGTGAGCGATGATGATTTACGTGCAGCTTTCCAACCGTTTGGTGAAATTACAAGAGTTACGGTAATTAAAGATAAATGGAGTGGAGAATCCAAAGGATTTGCTTTTGTTGAGATGGCAAAAAAGGAAGAAGGCCAATCTGCAATTGATGGCTTGAACGGTAAAGAGTTACAAGGAAAATCAATAGTCGTTAATGAAGCACGCCCGAAAACAGAACGTAGTGGTGGAGGACGTGGAAGAGGCAAAGGCAGTTTTGGTGGAGGTCGCCGAGACGGTGGTAGCGGTGGCGGGGGTAGGGGCAGACGTTTCTAACATGAAAAAAATCCTTCAAGGTTTATAAGACCTTGAAGGATCAAAAACATTTTCAAGATTCATCAGATTCTTCGTTTGTTTTTGAAGGAGTTGGATTATTATACACTGCTCTAAATCCGGACATCAATTTGAAAATCAATAATTCTCTTATAAAGATTCAAATCCGCCTTAGGCGGAAGGATGTTTACAGGCGAACGCGTTAGGGATAGAGTCTTTCCCTCGTGGACTTAACCAAAGTTTATGTACTTCCAACGATCAATTTTCTCTCCGCCCAAAAAGCGGATTGGAAATTGTTCATATCCTTCTTTATCCACACGTTGTGGCGTAATGAAAGCTTGATACTATTCACTTAACGCTCAATGCGCCTCAAGCCAATTATTTCCAACACCTACTTCAACTTCTATTGGGACTGAAAGTGGTAGCGCATTATTCATTTCCCCAACGATCAAACTCTTAACTCTTAGCTCTTGGCTCTTGGCTATTTCAAATACTAACTCGTCGTGAACTTGAAGCAACATTCGGATTTCGTCCCGCCGAAGCGGGATCGGATTTTGGTCGACGACTCGACTCATCGAGATTTTGGAATAGATTTTTATCATCGCAATCTTTATCATATCCGCTGCCGTGCCTTGTATCGGCATGTTGATTGCTTGACGTTCAGCATTGCTGCGAATGTTTTGATTTCGGCTGTTGATGTCGGGTAAGTAGCGACGACGTCCCAGCAGCGTACTAACATAGCCATCGTTCTTTGCTTTTGCGATTGTATCGAATATATATTGATTAACTTTCGGGAAACGCTCGAAGTACTTTGTTATGATTTCTTTCGCTTCGGTCTGAGGAATATCGAGACGGGTTGCAAGTCCGTACGGACCGATCCCATACATTATTCCGAAATTAACTTCCTTTGCTTTGCGGCGCATTTCTTTTGTCACTTCATTCAGAGTTACTCCGAACACTTTCGCCGCAGTAGTAGCGTGTATGTCTTCGCCATTTCTAAATGCAGTTGTTAATCCTTCATCGCCGGAGATGTGTGCCATGATTCGCAGCTCGATTTGAGAGTAGTCAGCGGACATTATTAGCATATCCGGCGAGCTGGGGATGAATGCTCGTCTCATTCGGCTGCCAATCTCAGTACGGATGGGAATATTTTGTAGATTTGGATCACTGCTTGATAGTCTTCCGGTGGCTGTGATTGTTTGATTAAATGATGTATGTACTTTTCCTGTTCGTGGGTTTATCAATGTCGGCATTGCATCAACGTATGTACTCTTTAATTTCTGAAGTTGACGGAATTCAAGCAGACAGTCAATGATGGGATGCTGATGGCGGAGACTTTCAAGAACACCAACGTCGGTTGAGAAACCCGTTTTGGTTTTGCGTACTGAAGGTAGTTTCAATTTCTCGAACAATATCTTTCCGAGCTGTTGTGTCGAGTTGATGTTAAATTTCTCGTCTGCAAAATAATAAATGTCGGTTGTCAGGTTATCGAGCATTCGCTCAAGCTCTTTCGAAAGGTCAGCAAGGAAATCGGTATCGAGTTTCACTCCCATGATTTCCATGTCGGCGAGAACCGTGATTAATGGGAACTCAACATCCTCACACAGCTTGAGTAGTTGTTGCTGCTCCAATTTTTCTTTTAATATTTCAAATAATCGAAGTGTAATATCGGCATCCTGATTTGAATACTCAGCAACTTTTTCGACAGGAATATCGCGTATATCTTTTCGCTCTCTCCCAGTTCCTACTAATTCATCGAAAGAAATCATCTTGTAGTTTAAATGCTCGTTAGCTAAAGAATCGAGATTATGTTTGCCATCAGGACGAAGAATATAGCTTGCCACCATTGTGTCGAACAAAACACCTCTTACTTGAATTCCATGCGAGGCAAGGATAAGTATATCATACTTAATATTCTGTCCGATTTTCTTTATTTCTGGATTTATGAAAACAGGTTCAAGATGAGACAAAACGAAATCGAGAGGAAGACTAACGTGATGCGGGATTTGAGATGTGGGAGCTGATTGAGATAAAAATAAATCACTCTGCTCTCCGCGTTCTACTCTAAGCTCTCCGCTCTTCGCTCTTTGCTCTAAGCTAATAGGAATATACCACGCTTCTCTTGGCTTAATTGAAAACGAAAGCCCTACCAGTTCTGCTCGCAAAGGGTCAGTTGATGTAGTCTCAGTATCAAAGACAAAATATTTGGTCTTTTCTAATTTATTTACGAGTGTTTCTAATTCTTTTTCGGTATGGATTAGATGATATGAATGAACATCTGTCGAGATGTTTATAAGCTCATGCTTGGAAACATCGAACTCTGTCTCTTCCAGAGATTGTACGACACCCGCAGAGAATTTTTTCGATAGCGAGCGAAATTCGAATTGAGAAAATAATTCGATAAGTTTTGTACGGTCATACGGTTTTGCTTCGAGATGGTGGATGTCGATATCTATAGGAACATTTACATTGATTGTAACTAATTCTTTGGAAAGCATTGCTATGGCTTTGTGTTCTTTAATCTTTTGCTGAATTCCTTTTTGTGGAATCTTTTCTACCTGTGCAATTATTTTTTCAATTGTTCCGTATTCTTGCACAAGCGGGATTGCGGTTTTCTCGCCAATGCCGGGAATGCCCGGGACATTATCCGATTTATCACCGGTTAAACCAAGAACATCAATAACATGTTCAGGAGTTACACCAAATTTTTCTTTCACACCTCTCTCATCAACGATTTCCCAATCATCTCCACGTTTACCGGGTTTGTACATTTTAATCAAAGGTGATATTAACTGCATGAAATCTTTATCACCAGTAACGAGAAATGTTTCGATACCTTGTTGTTCTGCTTTTCGTGCGAGTGTTCCCATAATATCATCAGCTTCATATCCATTCATTTCAATACTTGGTACATTAAAAGCTTTTACAACTTCTTTTAGCTTTTCGATTTGTGGAATCATATCCTCGGGCATCTTCTGACGTGTAGCTTTATATGGCTCGTACATAACATGTCGGAATGTTGGTTCCTTGGTATCAAAAACAACTGCTATGTGGTCGGGTTTTTCATCGTTCAGAATTTTCATCAAAGTATTTACAAAGCCGAAAATAGCGCTTGTATTTTCACCTTTCGAGTTGATAAGGGGATGGCTTATGAATGAAAAGTATGCACGGTAGGCAAGTGCCATGCCGTCAAGGAGGAAAAGTCGCTCAAATTTTGTGTTTTTTGGTGTTTTTATTCCCGACATCTTGCAATTATTATTTATGTTAAATATAATGAAAAAGTATTGACTTTTTAGATTTTTATACTTATAATACACTTGATTTATTGAAGTGGGGAATAATATTATTTCCTCGGGTGTTCAATGATTTATTTATTTATCCTCTAAGAGGATAAGGTAATAATATAATTTGACAAATATTTTATATTTCTATTTTTAAAATAACTAAATAATTTTACAACAACAATTCATAGAGGAGTCACCATGCGTAAAATATTTTATATATTCCTTGGTTTAATTATTCTATCAACCATTATTCTAATGGATGTAGCAATCAGTCAACCCCTTCAGTCCAATGATAGTCAGGAAAAATCTTACTGGGACATGATTCCCGAAAAAGTTAGTAAGAGAAATGCTTTCAAGCGGTTTGAATGGTTTTATCGCCAGAGGGCACTTCCACTTGATACTATACCTGTTGGGGCAATCGAGCGAGCCCGCGAATTGGAGACACAAAAATATGCACTTCGCAAACCGGAATTTGAAACGATGCAGCTTACATGGTCAAACATCGGTCCGACCGGCGTGGTCTCAACATTTCCTTCACAATGGGGAATTGTAAGCGGACGTGTTCGTGCAATCGCTGTACATCCAAATGATCCAAACATTGTGTATATCGGAGCTGCTGCTGGTGGTATTTGGAAAACTACAAACGGTGGGAGCTCATGGCAAGATGTTGGTGTTGACCTTGCATCTCTAACCTTTGGTGCTATCTCTATAGATCCAAATAATCCAGATATTATTTATGCTGGTGCAGGAGAATCGATGAGATTTTTTAATACAATAATGTATTCAGGTAAAGGTTTGTATAAATCAACCAATGCAGGTACAAGCTGGACGCAGATTACCAATGGATTCGGTTCCACAACACATTTCGGTGCACTCAGAGTTAGTCCGACTAATTCGAATTTTATATTTGCTGCTCTCGGCAGTGGCTTTTGGCATGCAGGTTATCCGGGGAATGAAGGACTTTGGCGCAGCACAGATGCGGGAATTACCTGGACACGACGGCTCAATGTGGATGACGGATTCGATGTCCTTCCGCATCCCACAATTGCTAATCGTGTTTATGGTGCAACAGGCGGAGCAGTTACT
Organism: Bacteroidota bacterium; assembly: GCA_030019075.1. Lineage (GTDB taxonomy): Bacteria > Bacteroidota > Ignavibacteria > UBA10030 > SZUA-254 > JASEHD01. Next base: position 3,815 of record JASEHD010000011.1, on the reverse strand, counting down.
GCGGCTGGATTTTATAGATCGACAGACAACGGTGATACATGGACAAAAATCACGACAGGATTACCCTCATCAACGGCGATTGATAGAATTCAGATCGCATTGCCTACTTCTTTACCGTCCACAATTTACGCATTGATCTACACAAGAGGGACAACAGACCAAATGACGTTGTACAAATCGACAGATGATGGTTCATCATGGGCTGCGGTTAGCTTAACTTACTCAAGCAACCAAGGTTGGTATGACCTTCTCTTAGGTGTTAATCCAAACGATGCTAACGAGGTTTATATCGGTGATGCTGAACTCCGTCGCTCAACCAATGGTGGAGTGAATTTTAATTATGTTGGAGGGAGCTACTGGGACCAATCGATGCATGTGGATTTCCACTTTATGGTTTTTGCTCCATCTAACCCAGCTATTAGATATGTTGGATGTGATGGTGGTATTTATCGCAGCACAAATAGTGGATTGACCTGGATTAATCTTAACAATACACTCCCGACCTTACAATATTACCGTATGGCATCCCACACCACAAATCAAAATATAATTATCGGTGGTGCGCAAGATAATGGCATTTATAAAACAACAAATGGCGGTTCAGGAACCTGGACGTTAGTAAGCACTGGTGATGGTATGGAGTGTTTTTATGATTATACCAATCCTAATACCGTTTATGCTTCAACGCAAAATGGCGGTTTAGTTAAAAGTACTACGGGAGGAAACTATGGTTCTTTCACAAACATAAAGCCGAGTACGACTCAGCCGTGGGCTTGGACTGCCCCCTTTTTCATTCATCCCACAAATAGTTCAACAATTTATACAGCAACTAATCGTCCATGGCGCTCAACAAATGGAGGTAGCTCGTGGGCTGCACTTACTGGAAGTGCGGTAACTTCTGCTGCTATCAATACTATGGCGCAGAGTCCTGTTGATCCAAACAATATGATATTGGTAGGGGGTGAGTGGACTACAAACCCACCTGTCTACGTTTCATCTAATGGTGGTACGGTATGGACGAATGTTACTACCAATATAGGTGGTACGCAAAAGTACATCAGCCGCGTTGTTTTTCATCCCAGCCAGGCAACTACGGTCTTTGTGATTCGTTCCGGTTTCAGCGCTGGCAATAAAATCTATCGCAGCACTAATCTCGGTTCCACATGGTCGAACATAACGAACGATCTCCCTGATGTACCGCACAACGATCTATTTATTGATCCTTTTAATACGTCATATCTTTACACAGCAAACGATCTGGGTGTGTATCGATCAACAAACAACGGAACATCGTGGGTTCGTATGGGGACGAATTTCCCTTATGTTCCAGCTTTAGATTTCGATTATTTCAATTCAGGTGGTGTTCGTCTTCTTCGTGTAGCCACTCATGGCCGTTCTGCATATCAGGCGGTTTTGCTTACCTCCACGATACAGGTCATATATCCAAATGGTGGAGAATCCTTGCCCATCGGGTTGGTTCAAGATATAACATGGACATCGAGCGGAATAACTGGCAATGTAAAGATTGAACTGTCACGCAACGGCGGATCGAGCTATGAAACACTTTTCGCTGACACGCCGAATGATGGTACTGAATCGTGGAATGTCACAGGTCCCATTTCATCAACGGCACTGATACGAATTACAAGTGTGTCGACTCCATCAGTTAGTGACGTTAGCGATGCGAACTTCTCAATAGTACAACCAACAATAACAGTTACTGTTCCAAACGGCGGCGAAAATTATCCGATTGGGGCGAGTCAGGTGATTCAATGGACATCGAGTAATCTACCTGGGAATGTGAGGATAGAGCTTTCACGCAACGCTGGCTCGTCATACGAAACACTATTTGCCGACACACCTAATGACGGTTCGGAATCATGGTCCGTCACTGGTCCTATAACTTCGATGGCTTTAGTTAGAATCACAAGTGTGTCAATTCCGTCAGTCAGTGACGTTAGCGATGCGAACTTCTCAATAGTACAACCAACAATAACAGTTACCGTTCCAAATGGCGGCGAAAATTATCCGATTGGGGCGAGTCAGGTGATTCAATGGACATCGAGTAATCTACCTGGGAATGTGAGGATAGAGCTTTCACGCAACGCTGGCTCGTCATACGAAACACTATTTGCCGACACACCTAATGACGGTTCGGAATCATGGATTGTTACAGGTCCAAAGACTCCAATGGCGTTGTTAAGGATTACAAGTGTTTCGATTCCATCAGTGAAGGATGTAAGTGATGCAAATTTCTCAATAGGTTTATCATCGATCTCTGGTTTAAAATTTGGCGATTTAAATGGTAATGGTCTTAAAGATGAGAGCGAAGCAGGCCTTTCTGGATGGACGATTCAATTAACCGGACCAATTAGCTCATCAAAAATAACCGATGAAAATGGTAACTATAGTTTTACTGAATTACCCCCGGGAACTTATACTATTAACGAAGAAAATCAAACAGGATGGGCACAAACTTCTCAATCACATCCACCTATTGTATTGACAGGTGGCGAGGATATTTCAAATATTGATTTTGGAAACAGATTCACTATTTCTCTATCTGTTTCTGAAGGTTGGAATATGGTTTCTATTCCTATTACTGTTTCATATTATCAAAAGAGCGTGCTTTTTCCAACCGCGATCTCTGATGCTTTTTCATTTCAGAGAAACTACGTCAACATCTCGACTCTTTCAAACGGCATGGGTTATTGGTTGAAATTCAATACTGCACAGATAATACAATTACATGGATTGCCTCGTTTTCAAGAGGTAATAGATGTGCAGGAGGGTTGGAATATGATCGGTTCTATCAGCGGTGATATTCCGGTAAATACGATAATAACAATTCCAACTGAAATGATCGTTGGACAATTTTTAAATTTTGTTCTTGGTGAAGGTTATGTTAGGGCGAACACACTCGAACCGGGAAAAGCATACTGGGTAAAAGTTAATCAACCCGGTTCATTAATTTTATCCTCTTCAACAACAAATTTTACAAATATGTCTGCTTCAAGGATCAAAATCGTACCGACGTCGGAGATGCCACCACCACCTCCTGATGAGATGGACAGAACGATAGCTGAAATACCAGGGGATTATAATCTTGAACAAGCGTACCCAAATCCTTTCAATCCTGTAACAACACTACGATACAGTGTGCCACAAACAAGTAATGTTAAATTGGTAATACACAATCATATAGGTCAGTTGGTAGCAGTATTAGTAGATGAAATCCAAGAACCTGGTTATAAAATGATTAATTGGAATGCAAGCAACATACCAAGCGGAGTTTACTTCTATCGGGTCACTGCGCAAAGTGAGGGTAAAACTTACACTGATGTAAAGAAGATGCTATTACTAAAATGATCTCTGGGTAGAGTTACTATCACAAAAGGGTGAGTTATAAAAGCTCACCCTTTTTATTGTAGCTGCAAAAATCAATTCGGAAAAATCCTTAAGTGGTCATTGTCCAATTTGTCCCCGAATGGGAATTTGGGAACGAAGCACAGGTTATCAAACAAAAAGAGGGGCAACAATTCTCCACATCCATTTTTCCAATGGTATGAGCAATACGAATAATGTCAGGGCAACCCACCATTTCCAGCGTATCATTTTAGTATCGTGAATAATCGTAATAGTGAGGTAAAGAATCGTTATAGAGAAAAAGCACATGAATACGATTGAGATTGTTGGGTCTCTAAGATTAATCAAAGACAGCGAGATGCTTTCGTCTACAATTAAAGTTGTCTTGTTATAAACTAGTGTCAAGTCAATCAATAATTGTCGGATATAATTTATGAAGTTTAATTCTG
>JASEHD010000119.1 GCA_030019075.1 Bacteroidota bacterium | reverse complement strand
CACAAAACAACTTCTTACTCAATTAGGTCGGTGGTACTAAAAGGAACAAGTCGGGAAAAATATTATGGATAGTTTATTATTGAAAAGTTATGCAAATTGGCAATCTAAATATACCACATGCAATCATTCTCGCTCCGATGGAAGACGTAACTGATATTTCCTTCCGTCTCATCTGTAAACGTCTCGGAGCAGATCTGATGTACACTGAGTTTGTCAATTCAGAAGGACTCATTCGCAATTCTGAAAAAACAAAATTGAAGATGCTCTTCCTCCCTGAGGAACGACCGATTGGAATTCAGATATACGGCAACCTCGCAACATCTATGAAAAGAGCTGCACAGATAGCTGAGGAACTGCAACCTGATCTTATCGATATCAATGCGGGCTGCTGGGTACGGAAAGTTGTGGGGCGCGGTGCGGGTGCCGGACTACTTAGAGAACCTGTAACTATGCGACAAATCATTTCGTCGGTTGTTAAAGCGGTTAAGCTTCCGGTAACAGTGAAAACCCGGCTGGGCTGGGATGATAAATCAATTCAGATTGTTGATGTTGCCAAGATGGTTGAGGATGCGGGCGCTCAAGCACTGACGATTCACTGTAGAACAAGAGCACAAGGACAGAAAGGTTCACCCGATTATTCATTAATTCCGGAAGTCAAGAGAGCAGTTAAAATTCCGATCATTGTTAATGGTGGAATCGAGTCTGCCGAAATTGCGAAGAACGTTTTCGATACAACCGGTTGTGATGGAGTTATGTTAGCACGAGGTGCTATAAATAACCCATTCATATTTCGAGAAATCAAACATTATCTTTCCACTGGCAACTTATTGCCACCTTCGTCGTTATCTGAACGGATTCAACTTCTCATGGAATATCTTCAACTCGCTGTACATTACAAAGGTGAACGAAAAGCATGTTATGAAGTCCGAAAACATTACGGCGGATACCTCCGAGATTATCCGGGTATATCAAAGTTAAGGGCAGAATTGAATCAGATGACTGCTCTCCAGCCGATTCTCGATAAGCTTAACCAATTGAACGAGACGATACGCAATGAACCAGCTACGGTGTAACTTCTCCATCCATAACCATTTGATAATCTTCAAGACATTGCTTAACTTTCTTCCGTAATGGACAAGAAAGGTGTTGCAGAAATATTAGACGAAATCGGAACTCTTCTCGAACTCAAGGGCGATAATCCATTCAAATGCCGTGCATATCATAACGCATCCCGAATCATAACTGCAATCACACAAGATATAAAAGAACTCATCGTCACTGATACACTCAAAGATATCAAAGGCATTGGTGAAGGTTTATCTGATAAAATCACAGAACTTGTATTAACAGATCATTTAAAATATTATGATGACTTAAAATATTCGTTACCCGCAGGATTGTTGGAGATGCTTCGGGTTCAAGGGCTTGGTCCAAAAAAGGTAAAAGTTCTGTACGACAAATTAAAGATCAAAACCCTCGATCAACTTAAGGATGCTGCTGAGCAGCATAAACTTGCAAAGCTTGAGGGATTCGGTGAAAAGACAGAAGAAAACATACTAAAAGGAATTGAGCTTGTTAAGAAGCACGTCGACAAATATCTCTATCCTACTGCAAAAATTGCTGCTGATCGTATCGTTGAAGTAATCAAAAAACAGAGTAGCATTATCCGATGTGAGATCGCTGGAAGCATCCGCCGATGTAAGGAAATTATCGGCGACATAGATATTCTTGTCAGCGCCGATTCAAAATCCGGAAATAAGATCATGGATGCTTTCACTTCCCACCCCGATGTTGATAAAGTGATAGCAATGGGTGATACAAAATCGAGTATACTTTTGAAAAGCGGTATCAACTGCGACCTTCGAGTTGTGAATGATGAAGAGTTTTCTTTTGCACTTGCTTATTTCACTGGAAGCAAAGAACACAACATCGAAATGCGTTCACTTGCAAAAAAGTTTGGATGGAGCTTGAATGAATATGGTTTTTCCGAACTTGGCTCTGAAGAAAAACGGGGAAAAGCAAAGCAGATCATTCCATGTAAAAATGAAGAAGATATTTACAAAGCACTGGAGCTCTCATACATACCACCTGAGCTTCGAGAGAACATGGGTGAAATCGAGGCGGCATCGAAAGGAACACTTCCCCACCTCATCGAGGAAAAAGATATTCGTGGTACTTTCCACGTTCATTCAACTTACAGTGATGGTGCGAATACACTTGAAGAATTGGTGATTGCTGCACAAAAACTTGGCTGGAAATATTTAGGCATCGCTGATCACAGCAAATCAGCAGCATACGCGGGTGGATTGAGTGAAGAAAAACTGAAACTTCAACTCAAGGAAATCGATAAACTGAATAACAGCTTAACGTGTTTTCGACTCTTGAAAGGAACAGAAGTCGACATATTACCTGACGGTGCGGTAGATTGGAATAATGGTCGACGACTCGACTCGTCGAGAATATTGGAAAGATTTGATTACGTTATCGCGGCAATCCACAGCAAGTTTAAAATGACTGAAGTTGAAGCCACAAAACGCACTATCAAAGCATTGAAGAATAAGTACGTAACAATGTTAGGACACCCCACAGGTCGGTTGATCCTCGAACGAGACGGTTATCCGATTAACATGATTGATGTTATCAATGCGGCATCAGACTATGGGAAGATGATTGAAATTAACTCTCATCCGCAACGGCTTGATCTTGACTGGCGGCTATGTAAATACGCTAAAGAAAAAGGTGTTAAAATTTGTATCAATCCTGATGCCCATAATGTTGATGGATTAACTGATATAAGTTATGGAATCGGCATTGCGCGTAAAGGATGGTTAGAAAAATCTGATGTTATTAACACATTAGAACTTAAAGAACTTCTGAAATATTTTAAAATAAGAGGATAATATTATGCACAATTTATTTTGGGGAATTATTCTAATTCTTTTCGGTATTTTTTTTCTACTTGATAATCTTGGATATGCTGATTTTTCTGAGATCATAAGCAGCTATTGGCCCCTCATCCTTGTGATTTGGGGGATAAGCATATTAATAAGGAAAAGACCGTGCGTTACAGCTCTTGTCATATCAGATCCGCAACAATTTACATCCGACTTACTTCACCAGTCCAATGTTTTTGGTGATATATTCATTAAAGTTACATCCCAGGACTTCAAGGGAGGTTCGCTCTCGACAGTATTTGGCGATTGTAATATCGATCTCTCGGGCGCATCATTAGCCGATGGTGACCACGAGCTGCGCATCCACAGCGTCTTTGGAGATTCACTAATCGTTCTTCCTAAAGATGCTGCAGTTTCCATTACGGCAAGTTCAACATTTGGCGACTTAACAATTTTAGGAAAACATAAAGGTGGTTTTTCACCCGACCTACAATCAATTTCACTAGAATACCCAACAGCAACGAAACGGCTGAAGCTTTCAATCAGTAAAGTTTTTGGAGATGTGAGGGTGGAGTCTGCCTAAGATGAATGGATAAATGGAGTAATGGAATGAAAGAAACGAAAGAAGAGTTAAAATTACGGGCGGGGAAAATAATTTCACGCTTGAAGAAGGCATATCCCAAGGCATCCACTGCTTTGCTGCATACATCGGCAATAGAACTATTGGTTTCAACAATCCTTTCGGCTCAATGTACCGATGAGCGAGTAAACAAAGTAACGATAGAATTATTTAAAAAATATAGTAAAATAAATCATTATGCAAACGCTAATCAATCTGAGTTAGAGCATTACATAAAATCAACCGGCTTCTACCGGGCAAAGGCAAAAAATATAATCAACTGCTGCAAAGCTTTGATCGAAAAACACGGGGGTACGGTACCTGATAATATGGAAGACCTTATCCAGCTTCCCGGCGTTGGAAGAAAAACGGCAAATGTTATCTTGGGAAATTTCTTTGGGAAGATCGAAGGTATCGTTGTCGATACACATGTTAAACGATTATCAGGACGTCTTGGTTTTTCCAAAGAGGTTGACCCAGAAAAGATCGAACAGGATTTAATGGAAATAATTCCAAAGAAAGATTGGATTCTAATCGGTAATCTTCTCATCTTCCATGGAAGAAGCACATGCCAGGCACGAAAACCAAAATGTTCCGTTTGCCAAGTAAACCAGTGGTGTCCATCCAAAATATATTAAACCCTCTCAACCGCTGAATCGTCATCGCCAATCAACAACCCACCATTTTTCCCCATTTGATTCCAAAACAACTGCGCCAGATTCATCGGTTCGATAATATTCACTGCCAACATCTCGAATTCGCTGCAGCACCTCAGGTGATGGATGGTTATAACGATTCTTAGCTCCCACCGAGATCACTGCTTTAATCGGTTGAATTGTTTTCAAATATGCTGCTGAAGTTCCTGAATTGCTCCCATGGTGAGCAACTTTTAACACATTACTTTTAAGAAAATCACCAAAAGCTCGTACCATGAACGATTCGGCTTCCCATTCTGTATCACCAGTTAAAAGAATCGAAGTTTTTCCATAAACAACTTTCAAAACTAATGATTGGTTATTTGACCCCAAAGATGTTTTAGTTTTTTCTGGTATGAATTCGCCTGTTGGATGAAGTACATATATTCTGATATCGTTTGAATCTTCAATTCGAACACCACCGCTGATAATGAATCTTTCAATTTCTAATGAATCAATAAGATGATAATATTCTTCGCAAAGAGAGGATTGACATGGAATTCCACTCTCGAATACTTCATCAACCTTTATATTCCGTAAAATTGTCGGCACGCCGCCCAAATGATCTGCATCGGGATGTGTAACAAGTAAAGCATCAAGCTTTTTTATCCCTTTAGATTTTAAAAATGGTACAAGAAAACGCGTTCCAGCGTCCGTACTAAATGTTTTTGGACCCGCGTCTACGATCATGGTTCGCCCATCAGGAAATTCAAGATATATTGCATCACCCTGTCCAACATCAAGAAAGGTAACCCGAAGTATTTTGGGTCCTTCTCTAAAAATACTCTCATAAATTATGATATTTATTATAACAAGAGACAGAATAAGTGTCCATTTCCGAACAGCTTTTCGGTTAAACTCAAATATTGAAAGAATTCCCCCATATAATCCGATTACTAAAGGTAAATTGATATGCGTTTCGATAAATGCAAACGATAGATTGCCTCCCCAGGTAGTTAGCTTAAGCAAGAATGTGCTGAGAAGCGAAGCAACTTCTGCGAACAATGAGCCAAGCCAGATTGAAATTGCTGTGGCTGCGGAAACCGTAAAGCCGAGCGCCAGGATGATTCCTGATAACGGAACCGCAACCAGATTCAAGCCAATACCTATGATTGGGATTTTATTAAAATAGTATGCGGTAAGCGGAAGCGTTCCGATGGTTGCTGCGAGCGATACTGCAACCGAAGCTGTTAAATATTTTACAATCAAATTGTTTTGATATTGCTCAAGCAGACGATTGCTAAGTGATGTTATTTTGGGATACAAGTATGCTAACGAAAGAACAGCCGCAAACGAAAGCTGAAATCCGACATCGAATAAACCTTTTGCATCGACCAATAAAAAAATCATTGCTGCAACGGCAACAGTATTGTACAAGTCCGATTTTAATTCCATAGCTCTCGCACCAATAATAATGATTGCCATAATCACTGCCCTTGCCACAGGCGGCTGCGCCCCAGTGAGATACATAAACCAAATGAGTGCTATGCCCGTAAGAACAGCACGTACTTTATCGGATAAACGGAAAATAGAAAATATCGTCCAAAATATGACCGTAACTAATCCAACGTTGAAACCAGAGACAGCAAGTATGTGCATAAGCCCTGAATTGATAAAAGCAGTTTTGACCTCGGGCGTCATCTCGCTCCTTTCACCGATGACTAACCCTTTCATTATTTTTGCCTCTTCTCCACCGATGATACTATCGAACAATTTACCAATCCATTCCCGCACGGGATAGACAAAATTTGATAACAACCAATTTCCGCTTCTATCACCGATGCTGATATCTTCTTCACATTGGATGAATAATCGGGAATAAATATCATTCAGCAGCAGATACTGCCTATAATCAAATTCGTGAGGATTTCTTGGCCCTTGCAAAGATTGTAGATCCCCATTTAACCAAACGACTTTTCCATATTCGAGGTTAGAAATAGTTTCGTCTGAAATTTCAGAACGCCTGATGCTCGCAACAATACCACCCTCCATAACATAAGATACAGAGCCAATCCGAATTGATTCAGCTTCAATAATAAATGTAACTCGGTCTCTTTTTATTACTGCGCGGTCTGTAATCGTACCACGTACAAGTACGTCGTTCAAAGATGGACTCGACTGATATTTCCTTGTTTGGTCGGGAAAGTGTTTTGTGTCGTATTCGATTTTTAGTATCCCGAATGAAAAAATCATTATTAAAAATAATATCGTCGATGAATTGACAGACTTTATTATTAATAGACGAACAACAAAGTATAGTAAGAGAATACCGAGCATCCCGATGATAACGATTGATATCGAGAAGGAAATATACCAGCCGACTATAATTCCTATCATAAACGGAATGCAAAATTTTACAGCGGGTCGTGTGGCAAGCACGTTTGAAATCCCCCCATTTCCCATTATGTTAACAAATCGAAAATTGTGAGGGCAATGTGTGTCAGATTTTTCACACGCTTGACTACCTCATGATGATATTTACCAATTGCTATTAACGGCACAGGATTCCTCGTATGGCTTTTTGTTGAAAGGTCTTCAAGATTACCATGATCGCTTGTGATAATACACATCATCGAATCATAATCTATTGAATTAACTATTCCTTTAATTAATTTATCTAAGCGTTCAAGAACTTCGATTGCTTCTTTCTTCGATTGGCTGTGTCCCGCATGGTCGGTGAAGAAATATTCATACAAAACAAAATTATTTTCCTTAGTCAAATGGATAAGCCGGTTACCCGCTTCTTCGGGAGAGATTATCGGTAAGTTAGGATAGCCGAGCTTGTGCCAGCGTTCATTGGTTATATCAGCCGATAGCGAAGATTCGGTCTCTAATGATGCTGCATCATTCAATTGATTTCCTGCCGTTAACCACGCGTGGGTAATAGCAGTAGTGCGGCGACTTGTTGAATTTAGATACTCGAAATACTGTCGTGGAAAAGCATTAGCATAACAACATTTTACTTTCCTTGCTTGCAGCTTTCGGAAGATACTCTGCTCTGCAACTATTGGTTTTAGTGATGAATAAAGATATGGTCCGAAATGTTTGCCAATAATACGCGGTGCATTCATGCCTGTGAGAAGTGCGGCTTGACCAGTTCCACTCTGCGGCAGGCCAGAAACTCCTAACGTAGTATTGATTGATGTAACAGATGTTTTTTCTGACGAATATCGGCAATCACGAAGATGAAACATGTTTCCTCCTAAAAGTTCTTTGAGCGATGGCATCTCTGTTGAAAAGAATGGATTAACGCTCGCATCCTTTTTTCCGACCCCGACACCATCAAGGAATAACATTAAAACATGTTGTATCTTTCCCATTATTCCTTAACAGAAAATTGTAATGCCTTTGCCCATGCTCTTTCGATTTCAGTAAAATTTTCGTTGAACGACGCTTCAAAAACTTCTTCTAATGTACTACTACTTTTAAACTTTTTCAGCATCATCTCAACTTTGTTTTCTCCGTATCGATTAACTAAGAACTTGATTGTGAATGCAAGTTTGGCATAAAGCTCTTTTATATCTTTCTTAGATGTGGCACGATTATAATCCTCTGTCAGATCGTTGAGACTCGCAATATTCACCCGTGCGGGTTTACCATAACGTAAAAGATCATTCTCAGCATAAAGTGAATACGCTTCTGCAAGCCATTCGGGGCAAGTGGGATTTTTCTCTAATAAAGCTTTTACTATCATTCTTGAAATCACAAATGGCAGGTTCTCTTTATGTGTAGGATCGCCTGAGTATAATAAATAAAATTTCCCCGCTCGATAATCTCCATCATCGAATACCCTCGATTGAGATTCAGCACGAAAACGACCGACTGTATTGAGGATAAATATTTCAGACTTGCTGCCAAGCGAAGTCCCCAGGTTATTTCGATAATGGTTGTATTTTGATTCACAGATTTTACCAATTTCTTCTATCTCTTTTATGGGTATAGTTTTTTCATACCTTAGATTAAAATTTGAAGTAGTGTACGTCTTATACGGTTTGATTTGCATCCCGAGTACCATAAATGCAAGCATTATCAAGATGAATCGTGTAGCCATAAAATCCTTTCTGAATTAATTAAGTTTTGTCTTTACTCTCAATAATAATTGTAACCGGACCTGTATTGATTAACTGGATATCCATCATCGCACGGAAAATTCCGGTTTTAACATTCTGTGTCCCAATTTCCTCCCGAAGATAATAAACAAATTTATCGTAAAGTTCTTCCGCAATTTCAGGTGGTGCAGCATCTGTGAAACTCGGGCGATTTCCTTTACGTGTGTCAGCGTACAATGTAAATTGCGATATCACCAGCGCACTCCCAGTTATCTCCTTGACAGATAAATTCATTTTCCCCTGATCGTCCTCAAATATTCTTGCATCGGCACAGCGGTGAGCAAGATAATCTGCCGCATCTTCGGTATCACCATTCTTAACACCTAATAAAATCAGCAATCCATTTCCTATTTTATTATGAAGCGAGCCATCGATAAATACACTTGCTTCTTTCACGCGTTGAATCACCGCTCTCATACTTTCCACCTCGTTTGAACAACTCTATCATTTCCACTATAATCTTGGAACAGTTGTATATCAATATAACCATTTGATTGAAAGATTTTTCGAACAACATCACTTTGATTATATGCAATCTCGACAATAACCCAACCATTGGTACGCAATAAGTCCTTTCCTTTCTGAGCGATTGCCTGATAAAATGTCATTCCATCTGCGGAGTCAGTATTTGCTATACTCGGCTCATATTCCTTTATTTCCGGCTGCAATTTCTCGAATTCTTCTTTTGGAATGTACGGGGGATTCGATATGATTAAGTCGTACGCTCTACTGTTGAAACCGGTTTTATCACCAAGAAAATCATGTTGGAAGAGCTTGATACGGTTTTCTAATGAATGTTTTGGGATGTTTAGTTTAGCGACTGCTAATGCATCTGAGCTGATATCAATCGAATCGATGTGAACATCTTTTAATAAATGAGCAATGCTAATCGCAACATTTCCTGAACCTGTACCAATATCGAGTATTGTTCTGATATTGTTCGAAGAATCAGTACATATCCGACTTAGGCGGATTGCACGCTCAACTAATACTTCGGTTTCAGGACGAGGAATGAAAACACGTTTATCAACATTCAACCGAAGTCCCATGAACGAGGTCTCTCCTAAAATATATTGCAGCGGCTCATGTGTGAGCCGCCTTTGGAATAATGATTTAAAATCAGCCAATTCTTTTGAGGAAAGGATTTTATCGAACTTCAAATAAAGATCGATTCTTGAACATTTCAGAACGCTGCACAACAACAGCTCGACGTTCAATCGGGCGTCATCGAAACCTTTCTCTATAAGATGATTCGTACTCCAATCGATCAAAGAAAGAATCGTCCAAGATTTTTGTGTTGTCGTAGAGATATCCATAATGAAAAATTTTACGTTACCTAATAGCCCCACGATTCCTGCCCTACGGCAGGCGGGTATCGTGGGGTTAATAAAACCCAAGAAATATCTCGGGCTTTAGCCCATAATTAGAGGGTTAAAACCCCATCTGGGGTGTTTATTATTACAAATAGTATGAATATTTATGCGCGTAACATCTATTATTGAAATGAAGATAAGAAGGAGTTATAGAAAAAACAAACGATCACCAAAAGTGTGGGTCTGTCCAAAAAGTAAGAATTGGTTTGTTGTAGAGCGA
>JASEHD010000118.1 GCA_030019075.1 Bacteroidota bacterium | reverse complement strand
AAATCAAGCGTCTTGTGTGCTTCCTTACTCAATTTCTTCAACAGCTTCCGCCTCAATCGTCTGTATTTTTCAAGTGACTGCCAAACGGATTCGTCGCTGTTGAACAGATCAACTAAGCGCTGCACGCCATGTTGATGTGGTGGAAGATTATAATAAGGGTTCATAAGTTGAATTACATGCCTATATCACCTTGAAACTTAATTAAATTTTTTATCATCTTCAAAACCACAATTCTTCCGTCAGTAAAAGATTTCTGCTCTGTAAAAGAATGCGGCTCATCATCCCAACCTGCATCGAGGAGCTTGGGAAGGATATATTTTCTACAAGTGTCGGCTTCGGTTATCAATGTACTAATAATTGTTATGTGTTTTAAAAGTATGCAATTTCCCGCAAAAAAGAAAGAAATATTTAGAAAGCTAATTTCCCTACACTACATTCACCGCATTTTTCTTCAGCACAATAAAATTTATAACATTGCAACGCCCCCTGTTGCAGCTTGGCTGAGGATAGTTTAAATTTTGATCTGATGAGTTGAGATGAGATTATCTTAGTGATTGTGTTATCACTGAGCGGCGGACAATGATCGAATATCTTAAGCGTTTCAGTCCGAAAATCTTTATCCTTGAATATCCGAGCATAAAGAAGACATATTGGAATGACAGCATTCAAAATAATTTCATCCGCACGGCTTTTGCCTATGAGAGTTTTCAGCGTTATCTTTGAAGTTTCTCCGAACCTGAAGTGCGTTATCCAGTATCCGTCTGCCGGGATAGTGAATATCTGTTCCAATTCTGAATATTTATCTTTACTATCTTGTCCCGTGCTTTTTGTTATTTGAACAATCAATTTTAAAATTCTATTCTGCAAGAATTTCACAACAAACCGTGAGGCGCCGGCAAGTCTTACAGTAGGAAAATTTTCCGGCCTCAATCGGAAGAATTGCCAATCGGATTCCTTTAAAAATTCTTTCCTGTATAATTTTCGATACTCCTTCCATATACTTCTCAATGAATTCAGATATTTCTTGCTCTCATTATCCATCTCTTTCCCAGGAACGATAAGAAATCCAGCAGCACCAAATAAGATTGCTTCAATGTGCAAGATCTGATCTTTCGTGAGACTTAGGTCGATGGAATCAGAAAAAAAATTCGGGCTAAGGTTGCGTGCAAGTTTTAAAAATGGCTCCTGATTTTTCGAGTAACCAAGCGCTTCCATTACTCCTTCATAGAGTAGTCGTTCCCAAACTTCAATTTTTCGGAAATCGGTTTTGGAGTATTTAAATATCGGCTGCGGCAAGTCTTCGGGATTAATACCAAAAGGAATATCGCCATATCGAGGCGGCGGCTCTTTTATGTGGAGCCGCTGCTCGTCAATTATTTCCTTCAAACGTTCTTCGAATCGTCTAACCTTGAGCTCGATTCGCTCGACTGCAAGTTTCTCTAACCATTTTTTAATATCCGTTGGTTCGATGTTGCCATTTTTTTGAAAGCATTTTATTGTTACAAGTCGTTCGGCACGCTCATCAAGAATCATTCTTTCCCATATTGATTTGTATTCAGAGATTAGATATTGGTCGAGCGCTAAAACCGGAACGGTTCTCTTGCTTAATGTTGTTGGGAGTGTTGATGAAATCTCTTTATGAAGTACAACGTGAAGAACGACTGAATTATACTTTGCATCCTCGTGATGGCGATGCTGGAACCATTCATCATTTCGCTGATGAATTTCAACTTCACCGCGATAAGTAAGTCCGTTAATCCGAATTACTGCACCTGTAAAATCGGGTCCGCCATCTTGATTGAATTTACCGGGCGAGATTATCTCGATTGATTTACCATCCGTTGTTCGGAGATTGCGTGTTGAGAATTGCTGATGTTTCCAAAGTTGTCGTAGAAAACGTTCTGGAATATGATAAGTTTCCCTGCCCATAATATCTCCCCATCATTTACATGAAATATTTTTCTCGATACTGATTGAATTGATTTCTGTAATTCAATGCGACTTCACGTGCTTTTTCCGAGAAATTCTTATCGCTCGACGCATAAATTATTGCCCGACTTATATTGATAATAGCAAGTTCACCATTTTTATCACAGCCATAGCGGATGGTAGATTCGATATCACCCTTTTGTGTACCGATACCAGGGATAAGGAGCGGCATATCGGGGACCATTGTACGAATACGTTTTAGTTCATTTGGATGTGTTGCCCCGATTACAAGTCCGATGTTTTTAAGTTTATTCCACTTTGCCGCTTTTGCTATCACATGTTCGTATAGTGGTCTTCCTTTAACATCCAAGTACTGAAAATCTTTTGAGCCAGCATTTGAAGTTAAAACCAAAAGAAATGCACAATGTTTTCCGCTTTTTATAAATGGTTCGATTGAATCATACCCCATGTACGGATTTACAGTTGCTGCATCGAATTTCCAATCATCAAAAATAATTTTTGCATACTGCTCTGCCGTGTTTCCAATATCTCCCCGTTTCCCATCAGCGATAGTGATGATATTATTTGGGATAGCGTCGAGTGTTTTATGAATTGTTTCGTAACAAGATTTCCCAGCCGCCTCGTAAAACGCTAAGTTTAATTTGTATGCACAAACTAAGTCTTTTGTTGCCTCGATGATTCGTTTATTGAATTCAAGTTGTGGGTTTTTATGCTTCCGCAATAAGACTGGAATTTTTGCTATATCGGTATCCAGTCCGATGCAAAGAAGAGAATCATTTTTTTTCTGTACCGTCTTCAATATTTTTAAAAATGTCATATATTATTCCAATAATCCATTCACTTCAGGCGGACTCCATCACTTTAAATATTCCGCTAACCATTCAAACACAGTATTATGCCACAACTCACTGTTCTGTGGTTTCAGAACACCATGTCCTTCATCCGGGAAATACAAGAATTTAGATTTAATCCCCATTCGTTGAAGCGTTGTGAATAATTGCATACCTTCAGTTACAGGAACGCGGTAATCAAATTCGTTATGAATAATTAGCATCGGAGTTTTATACTTTAATAAATTTTTCGCATGAGCGTGTGGAGAAAATTTATCGTACTCGTGCGGTGCGTCCCACGGGGTTCCGCCGTGTTCCCATTCGTCGAACCAAACTTCTTCTGTCGTTCCATACATCGAATAGAAATTATAGATACTTGCATGCGTAACGAGGGTTTTAAATTTACCGGTTTGAGTTGCCATCCAATTCATGAAGTAACCACCGTAAGATGCACCTGCCGCAGCCATCCGATTTTTATCTATATAATTTAAATTTTCAACAAATTCAACCCCCTTCATTACATCAACATAAACTTTGCCTCCCCAATCACCGCTGATTTCATCCACAAATTTTTGTCCAAAGCCAGTAGAGCCGCGGGGATTTGGCGCCATCACAACATAACCTTGTGCCGCCCAAAGCTGTGGATTCCACCTATAATGCCAAAGTTCTTCCCATGCGCCTTGCGGTCCACCATGTACCAACATAACTAAAGGATATTTTTTGTTTTGATCAAAATTTGGCGGCTTGATTATCCAAGATTGAATCGTCGCACCTTCTGCACCTGTGTATGTAATACTTTCAGGTTCATTCATATTGATATTTGCAAAAAGTTCATCATTGGTGTTGGTCAGCTTTTTAATCTTTTTGCCGTCAGAAGTTGAGCTGTAAATTTCGATCGGTCTCGACATTGTTTGACGTGAAAAAACGAGCATCTTTCCATCTGTTGAAATATTCACATCGCCATTAACACCTAAGTCAGTTACCTTAGATAACTTTTTATCTTTTAACGAGACATTAAATATTTGCTGGCGTGCATTTTCTTCCGCTGTGAAATAAATCTTTGTGCCGTCGGAAGTCCACTTGAATGATTGTACTGAAATATCCTCTTTCTCTGTTAAGCTTTCGGACTTGCTCATTGCTCTATCATGCAACATTATCTCCCATTTATCTGCTTCGAAGGCGGCACGACGTTGGGCACGATATGCGATATTTTTACCATCCTTTGAATAACGCGGGAATCCATCGGCAGCAGGATTGGTTGTAATTTGTTTCCTATTTGTTCCATCAATTGAGACAGTGTAAATATCATGGTTTGTATTCCATGCTTCGTTCTCTGTCGGCGTTGCAGTGTAGGCAATTTCTTTTCCATCGGGAGAAAAAGTGAAATCATCACCTGCAGAAAATGTTGATGAAGTCGGAACTGCATCCCGATCGCCCGGAGTAATGTTTTTCGTTTCCCCGGTTTCAATATTCATCACAAAAATATGCTGACGTTTATCGTCAACCCAGGCATTCCAGTGGCGGTATAAGAGTTTCGTGATAATACGTGCTTTAACTTTACTTTTCTCCTTGTCTTCATTTTTCTTCTTGTTTAGTTCATCACTCTCTTTGAATAGTTTATCGGTGAATTCGGGATACACTGAAGAAACAAACGCAATATAATTTCCAGCAGGTGACCAAACTGGCTGAGATGCGCCTGTAGAAATCTTTGTAAGCTGCCGTGCTTCACCACCATCTATATTTATTAGCCATATCTGTCCATCACCCGAACGCCCCGAAACAAAGGCGATAGTTTTACTGTTTGGAGACCATCGCGGATTTGCGTCGCTGCTCGGACTTGCTGTTAGCTTTCGCGGCTCACCACCTGTAGAAGAAATCAACCATATATCGCTGTTCATTTTGTTTGCCGCTTTATCAACTTCAGTAACTACATAAGCAATCCATTTCCCGTCGGGTGAAAGCTGCGGATCGCTGACGCGCTTGATACGGAACATATCGTCAATTTCGAGAAATCGTGTTTGCGCTGAAAGTTGAGAGATTGGAGTAAAGAGCAGAGAGCAGAGAGATAAAAAAAATATTACAGATAAAATTTTGGGCATTAATTTTTTCATTCAATATTTCCTTTCAGGTTAGATTAATATTACTTTAGGTTTTCTACGTCAGCTAAATCTTGATATCTTCCGATTGCACGTTTATTCTTCTTAAGATTTTCAAGATCAATAAAATTTACTCTGGTTCCTTTGATTTCAATTACTTTTTTTGATTTGTAACATGCATCGAATTTTACACCCGTAAGATCAGTTATAAGATCAATGCGATTAGGTGGGTTTCCAAGCTGGATAACAACGTCACGATTAAGAAAATCACCAACCTTTATATCAAGAGAGCCAAATCCGAAATCTTTTAAAACCTCCATCATCCTTTCAGCATTTATTTTATCTGGCTTAATCCAAACGTCCAATTCTTTTGTATAACGTGGATGACCGTGAAATGCAACAGCATACCCACCAACAACAAGGTAATTAACTTTTCGTTCGTTTAATAATTCTATAAACTCTTTGAAGTCTTTGCTGATTTCCATTGTGATACTCGTTTCGTATTTGTTCTACAACTGCAAGTCGTTTTTCATATGGCTGAGATTGCCAATAAGCAAAATCATTTTTAACATTATTTTTCTTTACAATATGAACGACTTTTTCAATGGTTCTATTTTTAGACCTATTCAAGACTTTTTATCTTATATAATTTTCGATTGAATGGTTTGAAAAAAAATATCACCATTTTTTCCACCCGCTTCGCTGCCTTATAACACATTCAATATTATACTTAGCTTTTATCTCAAGCAGAGTTTTATGCGCATGCTCAGGATTTTTAAAAGAGCCAATCCATACTAAGTAAAGCAAATTTTTCCCGTCAAGTAAGTTTTCGTAGATATCAGCCTGATAACCGTCGGCTGAAAATTTTGCACGCAATTTTTCGGCATTTTCCCTAATTGAAAATGCACCGACCTGAACAGCAAACTCTTGACCTAGTATCTGTGATTTTTCTTCATTAAAAGTGTAGTTTTTCGGTTCTAAACGTTCCTGTTGTATATATCCTGTGGTTATATAAGGGGACGATGGATATTTTGAATATAATTTCTGGAAGCTTGCTTCAGCTTCCGTAGAAGTTCCCACGTGGAAATGATATTCAAACAGCCGTGCAAGTGCATCGTCAGCCCATTCGCTGCGTGGAAAGCTGTCGGCTATGATACTAAAACATCTAATAGACTCATCTTCATCAGTGGCGATTAGCCCCTCAATGTAGATTATTCCTGCAGAGCGTGGAATTTTCTTTTTTAAATCGCTGATCTTAGGTGCCACCGCTTCACTTTGCCCCTCTGAGATCAATCGTACATATTCAAAAATTTTCCTCTCGTATACCTGAGCGATACTTATACCGTGATAAAAAACTATAAATATCGAGATGGTAATAAGAGAATTCAATAATTTCTTTGTCATTTGCGATTTACCTCTATTATTAATATCAGCAACACTTGCAAAAAATAAGATATTTTTTGTTCATTGTCAAATTTGAAACCACCTTAAAATATTATTTTATATATAGATAAATTGATTCATTTGAAATTATCCTTGATTTTTATTATACTTATCGCATAAAATACTTAATCATTTGGATTAAAAATAATCAAAATTGACCAATTTTTAATGAAGGGCGCCATGTTAGAGAACACGTCGTTTTCATCGAAAACTTCTACAAATCAACCTATTGATTCTTCAAGAGAATCATTTCGCCAGTGCCTTCGATTAGCAGATAAACTAATAATTGAAGGAAAATTCGATCTTGCAAAAATTCAGCTCGAGGAAGCTAAAAAAATAGATTCTCGTAATCCTTTTATCGTTGCGTTCGAGGAACGGATTAGCATTTTTGAAAAAGGGGGAGTTCCTCTTTTCAAAAAAACAACGAGTGGGATACACGGCGGCACGGTGGAAAATCGTCTTAAAAGTCCAACAATAAAAAATGTGGGGGAATTAGAACCGACAACACGAGAAGCTATCGAACAAAAATTAAGGCAGCAAATTGAAGCTGAATATAAAACCCGATATACACAAGAAATACGTAAAGCAGAGGAACAAGCGGCAAAGATACTTGAAAAGGAAAAAGAAAAATTTGAACTTCATCGCCAAAGCTTAAATGTAAAATATGAACATCTGCTTGCCGAGGCACGGAAACAGATTGAAATTGAATATCAGCAAAAGTTAGATGAAGAGATTTTAAAAGCAGAAGAACGGCTGCAGCAGCAGCATCAAGCGGAAGTTGCGTTCATCGAGAATGAAATGAAAACACAATTAACCAATCAGTATGAGGTAGAAATTCAGACGCTTCAAGCACGCTCGAAGGCAAACCAGGCAGATGTGGTTGCCAAAGAACAGCATCTTCTCGAAGAACGTGAACAAATATTAAAGGAACAATTCAATCAAAAATTACTTGAAGCGGTTCGGAAAACTGAGGAATTATTTCGTGAGCAAAATCTACAGCAATTGCAGATCGAAAGGGAGCGTGTTGAACAAGAGCTTCGCAAAGAATACGAGGCACAACTTATTGCTGAAAGAGATACGCTGCGTCAGCAATTCGATGAATTGCGTAACAACCTTGAGCAGTCTTCTCTCGAACGGTTGCAGGAATTTAACAAAGAACTTGACCGTAGAGTGCAGGAACAGATTTTTATTCTTAAACAAATCGAAGAGGAGCGGTTTGAGCAAAATCGCTTGAGCATGAGACAAGAAATCGAGATAGAGCTGCAGCAAAAGTATGAAATTCAAATAGCTGACGAACGCGAACGTATAAAAAAGGAAGCAGAAGCATTAATTGAAAGTGAAAAGAAGAGATTGGAAGAAGAGTACAACGAATTAATACAAGCACAAAATGAACAGATCCAGAAGATGCGCTCAGAGCTACGTGGCGAGATGGAACAAGCCCTGCTTACACGCCTTGAGAAGGTTGCCGAGGAGTACGACAATAAAATGGAATTGCTCGGTGCAAAACTTCCTGAAACGAAGGAAGACCGTTTAGCATTTTATAAAAATAAAATGATGCAATGTTACGATGCAGGTGCACCGTCGGTCGATAATGCTAAAATGTTAATGCAATTAAAGGAACTACTCGAATTAACATTTGACGAGCACCTCGCAGTCGAATCGGATGTCAGATTAGATCTTTACGCGCAGTCAGTGGAGAGAAAAATTCGTGTTGGCGAGCTCAACTCTCAAAATCTTGAAGCCCTTGATAAGATAAAGCAGCAATTTAATATTACAGCCGATGAAGCGCTCCACCTCGAGACGCATATTCTATCTATCTTCGAACGAATTACCACGAAAGGTAAATTGTTGATTGTTGACGATGATTTAATGCTTCTTCAATCACTATCGGATATGATGTCAACTTGTGATTATCAGGTAATCACTGCCCCCGATATTAAAACTGCTCTTGATAAGTTACAATCAATTCGGGTAGACCTTATACTTAGCGATATAAAATTTGGTCCAAATGAGTTAGATGGATTTCAGTTCTTTAAATCGGTACAGGAACAACCACACCTGCGAAATATTCCATTCTTATTTATGAGCTCACTGCAGGATGGGGTTATCATTCGATCGGGTGTTCAGCTTGGCGTTGACGATTATATTACAAAGCCAATGGATGCAGAGCTGCTTATTGCTACAATCGAAGGAAAATTAAAGCGTTATCAAAATCTTAAAAGGAATTAATGTCAATACTTTTAAAAAATACAACAGTAGTAACTGTTAATTCAAAGAGTGAAATTCTTTATAATGCGTCGGTGTTGATTGATAATAATCGTATTGCCGCCATCTTTCCATCAATCAATGAGTTAACTGCTCAAGCCACCGAAATCATCAACGCTGAGGGGTATGTAATCATACCCGGTTTTGTTCAAACGCACGTACATCTTTGTCAAACACTTTTCCGGGGTTTAGCCGACGATCTCCTGCTTCTCGATTGGCTTAAGATTAAAATATTTCCGCTTGAAGAGGCACATGATGAACGTTCGATATACACCTCTTCGCTTGTGGGAATTGCTGAGTTAATCCGCTCGGGAACAACTACGATTTTAGACATGGGAAGCATTCATCATGAAGAGGAAATTATTCGAGCGATTGGTGAAACCGGACTTCGCTCATCCGTTGGCAAAGCAATGATGGATGTAAACGATATCTATCCGCCATTCAAAGAATCAAAATCGGAATCTCTCCGCTCAACGCGAGAACAGGCAGAAAAATGGCATAATACTTTCGATGGACGCATCAGATACGCTGTTGCTCCACGATTCGTTTTATCTTGCACCGACTCACTTATGCAGGAAGTTTTTGAGATGGCTTCAGGTTTCCCCGGGATGCTTTTTCATACTCATGCATCTGAGAATAAAAGTGAAATCCAAAAAGTACGCGAACGATGCGGAAGAGATAATATTGAGCATCTTCATCATCTCGGACTGCTTTCTGATCGAACAGTCCTTGCTCACTGCATCCATCTTAATGAAAACGAATTCAGCATGCTCAAATCTACCGGAACCCACGTGGCTCATTGTCCGTCATCAAATCTGAAGCTCGGCTCAGGTATAGCAAATATCCCCCAGATGTTAGCCGCCGGAATCAATGTCTCACTTGGCGCTGATGGAGCGCCATGCAATAATACACTAAATATGTTCCAGGAAATGCGTCTTGCCTCGTTGATCCAAAAACCGTTTCATGGTCCAACCGTTATGGATTCCAAAACTGTGTTTGAACTGGCAACGATCGGCGGAGCCAGGGCGCTCCGACTTGAAAATGAGATAGGTAGCATTGAAAAAGGTAAAAAAGCCGATATCGTTTTGTTAAATCTGAATTACCTTCATAATCCACTCAATTCCTTAGATAATATCTATTCTGCTATCGTATATTCTGCTTCCCCTGAAAATATTGACTCGGTGATGATTAATGGAAAGTGGGTTTTTCGCCATCGCGAGTTTATTGGTTTAGACCACGAAAATATTTTATCCGACGCCAGAAAAGAATTAAAACATTTATTACTGCGATATAAGCAGTAATCAGCGTGCAAGGTAGCATCCGTTTTTCTGGGGTAATCAAGTTCCTGTAAGTGTATGCAATGTACT
>JASEHD010000117.1 GCA_030019075.1 Bacteroidota bacterium | reverse complement strand
GGAATATATGATGAATTTATTGGCTCATGGAACGACAATCGATGAAATTCTGTATGAGTACAAAAATTTGACACGGGAGGATATACAAGCATGTATTCTATACGCTGCAAAAGCTCTTGAAGCTACATCTTTTATACCTTTAGCTACTGAGAACGCTTGAATGAGTTTTCTGGTTGATGAATGCGTTGGTCCCAGCGTTGCAAATTGGCTTCTTAATCAGAACCATCAAGTATTTTCAATCTATGACGAAGCGCGAGGTATGGATGATGATTCGATTATCCAAAAAGCTGATATGGAAGATTGGATTTTAATAACATGTGATAAACAATTTGGAGAGATGATACATCGTTTTCAGCATTCCCATCGTGGAGTAATTTTATTTCGGCTTGAGGATGAAAGAGCAAACATTAAAATCGAGACACTAGAAAAATTGCTGAAGAGTTATTTGAATCGATTACATGACCAATTTGTTGTCGTTTCAGAAACAAAGATTCGGATAATAAAGGGGAAGCCCAAATTCGGAGATAGCACTGAGTCTCAGAAAAAATCCTGATAATGATTAGAACCCAGTACAATTACTGACTTATGTGGGAAATAACATAATGGAAGAAGTTGTTAAATCGTGTGAGATATTGGAAGAAGTTGAGAAAGTAACTGGAAGTTTGGGCTAAGATTATCATGTGCGACTCACGTTCAGTAACACTCAAGGTTGGACTTGAGTCGCACTTTATCTTTTGGTACTTTGACAATAGGTTAAATTTCCTTTATATTTCTAATCATGAAAAAGGAAATTCAAAATAAAGAAAAGTTGATTCAATTAATTCTTTCCAATAAAGAAAAAATAACCGACTTTGGCACTTCAAGGTTAGGTCTGTTTGGCTCTTTTGTCAGGAATGAGCAAAACGATACAAGTGATATCGATATAGTTGTTGAATTTCTTCCCGGACGTAAAACAATCGATAACTTTATTAACCTTGTTTATTTCCTCGAGAATTTGTTTGGGAGGAAAGTTGAGCTATTGACACCCGAGTCAATCAGCCCTTATATTAAACCTTACATTGAGAGGGAAATTGAATATGTCTCTTTCGCAAGTTGAATATCTCAAGCATATTCGCGACGAAATTGAATATTTAATAACACATTCTCGGAGCTTATCGCTCAATACTTTTCTTTCCGATAACACATTGCAGCGATCATTTGTAAGAAGCTTGGAGATTATTGGAGAAGCGACAAAGAAATTATCTGCTGATTTTAAATCGAAATATCCTGAAGTTGAATGGAAAGTAATAGCTGGAACCAGAGATAAACTGATACACGATTATTTTGGTGTTGATTATGAATTGGTTTGGGACATAGTTACATCGAAAATACCGGTTCTGAAAAAGCAAATCGATAATATACTCCAACGCGAACGTTAAACTCTTTAAGGGAAAGGAGAATAAAATGAACCTTAACAATTTAAATAATAACAGCGTCACCCTGAATTCACCTGCCCGACGATGTAGGTCGAAGTGGCACTTCGACTTACAATGTAACTTTAAAAATATACAATCTCCTTGGTCAGGAAGTTGCAACGATTGTTGATGCAGTCCAGGACGCCGGCTTCAAGTCGGTGGAATGGAACCCTTCGACAAGCTCAGGGCAAGTGCCGAGCGGAATATATTTCTACCGCTTACAAACCAAAGATTACGCAGAAACAAAGAAACTTTTGTTGATTCGATAGCTAAGCCAGAAGTCCGACTTTTGGCTTTGGAAGAACAGGATAAAAGTCGGACTTCTATCCGAGTTTAAACCTCAGCCGGAGAATGCCATTATCAAAAGTAGAGGAAATAATTCTAAACACTCCAATCTCTCGTGTCGAAGTAATATGCTGTCCGCTGCATGGGCAGGCGTCGTAATTACCAATTCGAATAACCCTGATTAAATCACCCGCATCTTCAGGTAACTTACTTAGTGTAAATTCTTTTTTTGCCTCATCACGGGTGAGAAATTCTTCAGTAACTTTCATATCTGTTTCTATTACTTCGTTCACTCGACATTCTATTTCTTTAATCTCCTCCTCAGTTATATTTCTCTGGAATCGGTAGTCAATCCTTGATTTTTTCTTTTCGATATGTGCATTCACACTTCTGCCGCAATCAAACATTCGAACCATCGTCTGGTTCAATATGTGTTCTGCCGAGTGCATCGGCGGATCGTAATCTTTTGCCATGGTTATTAATTCTGTGATAATTTAAAAATTTATCATATATTCTAAGAATCGTTTTTGACAATTCCAGTAAAATATGTCTGATTTAAAGTTTAAACCATTTAATGAAATGACCGAAGCCGATTATGCAACAGTCGGTTTCAAATCGGGATTAGAAATCCATCAGCAGGTGATGACATCTAAAAAACTCTTCTGCCGTTGCCCGGCAGGTCGGTACAGCGAGAAATATGATGCCGAAATTCTTCGCCATATGCGTCCAACATTATCGGAACTTGGTGAGTATGATGGTACTGCATTGATGGAGTTCAAAACAAAAAAAGATATTATCTATCGCATTCATCGGGATACTGTTTGTACGTATGAAATGGATGATACTCCGCCATTTGAGATAAATGAGGAAGCTCTTGATATCTCGCTAGGCATCGGGATGTTGTACAATCTAAACATGGTTGATGAAGTTCACATCGCACGCAAGCAATATCTTGATGGAAGTATCCCAACAGGTTTTCAGCGAACGGCTATTGTAGGCGTTGATGGATGGATTCCATATAAAGATCGAAAGATTAGAATATTCCAACTTTCAATTGAGGAAGATGCGTGCCGTGAAGTTAGCGACATTGGTCATTTGCGTACATATCTCACCGACAGGTTGGGGATGCCGCTAATCGAAACAGTTACAGCTCCGGATATGCAAACTCCACAAGAGGTAGCCGAGGTGGCTCAGATATGTCGACGGCTTGTGAGAAGTACTGGAAAAGTTCGTACAGGTATTGGTGCGGCGCGTGAAGATGTCAATGTAAGCGTAGAAGGCGGAACTCGTGTCGAAATCAAAGGTGTACCGCGAATAGTAAATATTCCATTGCTCACATACAACGAAGCGATGCGTCAATGGAATCTCCTACGATTGCGCGAAGAACTTCTTCGTCGGGGTATCACACCGAAATCATTTGAATCTAAGACCGAAAACGTAACAAAACTTCTTCGTAAGACACGCTATCAACCAATTCAAATTGCGATTGAACAAGGTATGGTTGTTAGTTGCGTTGTACTTCGTGGATTCAAAGGGTTGCTTCAGTGGCAAACGCAAACTGGAACTTATTTCTCACGTGAAATTTCCGATAGAGTTCGGGTCGTTGCATGTTTGACCACACTGCCAAACATTATCCATTCCGACAGCGCAAGTGAAACCATCGCAACTTCAGAATGGCAAGCTATCAGGAAATATCTTGGTGGAACAGATGAAGACACACTTGTGATCGTTTGGGGAAGTGAGCAGGATATTAAAACAGGAGCACAGGAAATTGCAATCCGTGCAAAAGAAGCAACTATTGGAATTCCTTCTGAAACCAGGCAAGCATTGAGAGATGGGACAAATGGGTTTGAAAGAATCCTCCCAGGTCCCGACAGAATGTATCCCGATACTGATCTACCTCCGAAAAAAATATCAGACGAACGGCTTCAGAAGATTCGCATAAATCTTCCAAAACCAATTTGGGAAAATGAATGCTGGTACTCAGAGCTGAAAATTCCTAAGGATGTTATTAAACCATTAGCTAATTCTCCATTATCTTCATTGTTTGAATTAGCCGTTAAAGAATTGAAAATTAATCCAACCCTTGCTTCGATAGCGCTCATTCAATATCCTAAACGATTGAAGCGTTTACAAAAGAATGGAAAAGTTTTCGATGTAGAATCGTTGACGATAATATTTGAAGCATATAGTAATGGAAAGATAGGACGTGAAGGAATTTACACAGCCATGCGTGAATATCTTTCTAATGGGAAATTATCAATTCCAAAAAAGTGTACAGAAGCTGAAATTAAAAAAATAATTATTGAATCAGAAAAAGATTTATCTAAAATTAAACTAATTAATTCTGAAAAGAAGATTCACGTGCAAATGGGTATTATTATGAATAAACTCCGAGGACGTATAGATGGGGTTGTAATTGCTGGAATGATTGGATATGTAAAGAAGGGGGGATGCTGATGGCAGACGATTCATATAAAGGTTATCGCGGTGAAGCACTATCAACACTTAAAAATTTCGATGCCTTAGTGTGGAGCGATGTAGAAATTAAAACAGCTAACGGAAAATACATTGGAATCATACTTCCACGTTCCGAAACTGCCGACCCTAATCATATTGTTTTGAAACTTCGTTCAGGATATAATGTCGGTATTGCAGCCCGAAAGATTGAAGACATACAAATTAACGGAAGGAACGAAGCGCATTACAAAATTCCTGAAAAAGCATTTCCTTACGACCCGAAGAAACCGAATGTGAAACTACTTGGCACAGGCGGAACAATCGCAAGCCGACTTGATTATCGCACTGGTGCAGTAATCCCTGCTTTTACTCCCGGTGAATTGTATGGTTCCGTACCAGAACTTGCTGACATTTGTAATCTTGATACTGAAAAATTGTATGGAGTTTTCAGTGAGAACATGGGACCCGAACAATGGATAGGAACAGCGCAAGCCATTGGTAGAGAAATTGAGAAAGGCATACAAGGAATCGTTATCGGACACGGTACTGACACAATGCATCATACAGCGGCGATTCTTTCTTTCATGGTTCAAAATTCTCCAGTCCCGATTGTAATGGTTGGCTCGCAGCGATCCAGCGACCGACCGTCTTCGGATGCCGCGTTGAATCTGCAGCACAGCGTAAAAACGGCGGCTGAAAGTGATATCGCTGAAATAATGGTGTGTATGTTTGGTCCAACATCCGATATATACGGTTTACTGCATCGCGGTACGCGTGTGCGAAAGATGCACTCGAGTTATCGCTCAACATTCAGAACAATCGGTGATATTCCGATTGCGATGGTTAGCACGGAAAAGATAATTCCAATCCGTCAGGATTATAAACGCCGCCGCAGCGATAAGAACGTCGTTATCAACACTGCATTTGAAGAACAGGTTAGCATCGTTTATTATTACCCCAACATGAAACCTGACATCATTGACTCGCTTATTGATAACAATTACAAAGGAATCGTTATAGCCGGGACTGGGCTTGGACACGTCAATAAACCGCTATATCCTTCGTTAAAGCGAGCAAAGGAGAAGGGGATTGCTGTTTACATGACTGTGCAAACTTTGTGGGGATATGTGCAAATGTACGTGTACGACACGGGCCGCGATATGATGGAATTAGGTGTTATCCCCGGGGCAAATATGCTGCCCGAGGTGGGGTACATGAAATTGGGTTGGGCGCTTGGGCAAACGAATGATTTAGAAAAAGTTAGAGAAATTATGATGACACCTATTGCGGGTGAAATAACTGAAAGAGAAACAAGCAACGGCTACTTAATTTTCCAAGGGGGCATTCCGGAGGTGGAGGAGTTCATATCTAAATACAGAAAGTAGACCTAAAACGAATCAGCTACATTCAATTTGTAAGGTTATTACATTTTTTAAACTTAAAAAAAAAGCTGCCAAAACAATTGGCAGCTTTCAGCATTATGTTTTATGTTTTTAGGTTTTAGTAACTTGCGCCTTAACCCATTTAGTCGTAACTGATTTTGGTCGTACTATTGGGTAACCCATTGCACGAGAAATGATTGCTTGTGCAGCCACACCAAGTGTACGAGATACGCTGAATAGCACAGTGTAATAATCAAATTCAGTCATGCCATAGTGATACAATAGCGCTCCTGAACCGGCATCTACATTGGGCCACGGGTCTTTAATCTTCTGAACCTGTTTCAATACATCGGGTACTACATCGAATACATTAGAAACAGTTTGGACGACTGGATCATCGAAACAATATTTCTTGCCGAATGCGAGGAATGCATCGAAGCGGGGATCAGTAATTCTTAATACTGCATGTCCGTATCCTGGGACAACTCTTCCGGCGTTAAGTGTTTCCTGAGCATAATTTTTCAATTGCTCGGGTGTTGGTTTGCCACCGAACTTTTTATTCGTTTCAAGAATCCATCCAAGACATTCCTGATTAGCAAGACCATGCAATGGACCAGCGAGACCGTTTAATCCTGCAGATACAGCGTAGTATAAATCTGAAAGTGCTGAAGCAACTGTGGCAGTAGTAGCGGCACTAACGTTTCCACTTTCATGGTCGGTGTGCAGGGTAAGATAGAGTTGCATCATTTTTGTGAATTCGCCATTTGGATCTGGAAGTCCAAGCATATGTACATAATTAGCTGCCCAGTCGATCCCTTTCTTCGGTGCAATGCGTTCACCTTTGTTAAATCGCATACGATAAATACCAGCAGCTATGCTTGGAAGTTTTGCTATCATGTTCAATGCATCTTCGAGCATAGGTTCCCAGTAGACGTCCTTCTTCATTCCTTCATTATACTTCTTTCGGAATACAGATTCTTTCTCCATCACCAATATTGCTGTATCGAACATGACCATAGGATGAGAATCTTTTGGCATTGCTTTTAAAACATCCCAAACATAAGCTGGAACATCTTGCCGCTTTTCTAAATCTTCTTGAAGAGATTTTAAAGCCGCTGCATCTGGCAGCTCGCCTGTGCAGAGCAAATAAAAAATTTCTTCAGGTAATTTATCTTTTATTTCCCCGATTGGTCGTTCACGGATTATTAATCCTTTATCCGGCGGAACTTCAGACGTGTCGCATACTAAACATCGAATTCCCCTCTGTCCGCCATATAATTGTTCAACCGTTACTTCTGACACAACTTTAGCTCCATGATCTTTGACAAGGGTTTTAACCTCGTCGCGAAGTCCTGGAATTATTTGTGCAAGCTTTTCTTTTAGTGTTGCCATATTAATCTCCTTTGAATTGTTAACGTAGTAATGATACTGTGAATTAAAATATTATCTCTGATAATTAAAATTCAAATTATGTTAAGAACGGTACACAATCGGGTTGTGATCATAACCAGATTGGATATATGATGTATGGAATGTAAATGAATATAATATAGTTTCTTGATTTTCACAAATGATTTCGTATAAAATTTTTATTTTATACTTTATCAAAACTATTCAATTTTCTGAATCGTCCACAGATTGAGAAATTGCTTATAATTGAGCGATTTAATAAAGAAAAAGGGGGTTATAATTTTATACCTTTTTACCTGAAATCGTACCGTTTAATCTGTCATCCAACTAATATTGATTAATTGCTTCCAACAAAATTCTTGATTACATTATATTCAATAAGTCACCATTCAACGGGATGAATGTGACTACATAAACTGCCTTGCGCTCCCGGAGATTTGCGTGATTTAGGTGGAATGTTGTACCGATTTGATGTTAAGGAAAACAGAGCGATGAAAGTTCTTCTCGTTTACCCCCGATATCCAGATACGTTCTGGAGTTTTAAGCACGCCCTAAAGTTCATATCAAAAAAAGCCAGTCTTCCACCGTTAGGCCTTTTAACTGTTGCCGCAATACTTCCAATAGATTGGGAAAAGCGTATGGTTGACTTGAACATCGCAAACCTCGAAGATGATGACATCCAATGGGCTGATTATGTATTCATCAGTGCAATGTCGATTCAGAGTGATTCTGTTCGAACAATTATTCATCGTTGTAAATCACTTGGGACAAAGATTGTCGCTGGTGGTCCGCTTTTCACCGCACGTTACGAAGAGTTTAAAGATGTAGATCATTTTATACTTAACGAGGCGGAGATAACGCTGCCATTATTTTTGAAAGATTTAAAAAATGGTACTGCCAAACATCTCTACACAACAGAAGAATGGGCTGATATTGGAACTACACCAACACCGCTTTGGGAACTGATTAATTTCAAACATTATGCAACAATGAATATCCAGTACTCACGCGGTTGTCCGTATGATTGCGATTTCTGTGATATCACAGTTCTTTACGGTCGGAAGCCGCGCACGAAAGAAAAAGATCAGGTCATCGCTGAATTAGAAAGTCTTTATACCTCTGGATGGCGTGGAAATGTTTTTTTTGTTGACGATAATTTCATCGGTAATAAAGTAAAAGTGAAGAAGGAGATTCTTCCTGCGATTATTGAATGGATGAATCAGAGAAAAAATCCTTTTGTGTTCTCCACTGAAGCGTCCATCAATCTTGCGGATGATGAAGAACTTATGAGATTGATGGTTCGAGCTGGATTTGATGCTGTATTCATTGGAATCGAATCACCCAATGAAGACAGTTTAGTGGAGTGCAGTAAAGTAATCAATAAGAATCGCGACATGATCGCATGTGTGAAGAAGATTCAGCAGTTTGGTTTGCAGGTGCAAGGCGGATTTATTGTCGGATTTGACGCCGACCCTTCTTCGATATTCGAAAAGTTATCGACATTCATTCAGGAGAGTGGCATTGCTACGGCAATGGTTGGATTATTGAATGCGCCAAAAGGTACAAAGTTGTACGAACGACTTCAAGGTGAAGGAAGATTATTAGAATCGTTTACCGGCGACAATACCGATTTCTCAATGAACTTTATACCTAAGATGAACTATGAAGTACTAATCGAGGGTTATAAGAATATTATTCAGAACATCTATTCTCCGAAGCAATATTATGCACGTGTCAAAGAATTACTAAAGAACTATAAGCCCCCCAAGATCGGTAAATATAATTTTAAGTTCAGTCGACTTATGGCACTTAACAAATCGATGCTTTTACTTGGTGTGATTGGAAAGGAACGCTATCAATACTGGAAGCTTTTTATCTGGACACTTTTACGACGCCCACGACAATTTCCTCTTGCTATTACACTTTCGATTTATGGATTTCACTTCAGGAAAGTGTTTGAGCAGAACATCGCGAATCTATGAATGATTTCACCGCAGAGGCACAGAGGTCGCTGAGAATATCTCTGTGTTCTCAGCGCCCCAGCGGTGATTTATTTTATTCGCCCTTAAATTTCCTTCCTTTCGTACGGCTTCGCATTTCGTTCATTCGCTCTTTCTTGTACGACTCATATTTTTTTAATTGTTCCTGTGTGAGGAGCGGTTCAATCTCTTTATCCATCGCCGACAAGCGTTTTTGTTCGTTCTTCATCATCGCTTTTTTGTTCAAAGGTTTCGATGATTGTTCCTGCGTTGCTTTTTGTTCGTTGCGGTTCATAATTTCAGTGATCTTCGTCGTCTGTTCATCACTAAGCTTTAGCGCTTCCTTCAACCGTTGCACTCGATGCTCGGTACGAGATTGATTCTGGGCATTGATTAAACCGGCCAATCCGATAAAGAGCGCTACGAACAGGAGGGACTTGTATATTTTCATTTTATGTTCCTTATATATTTTTAAAACAATAATTGATAGTCTGTATTTAGGACAATTGAAATATAAGATAGGTTTAAGTAGGAATCAAATTAATGAGTAGATGGAGTCCACTTTAGAAGCGGGCTCCATCTTTTTATCATGAGTATTACGATTAGTTACCTTTTTTAACTTTTTCTAAATTCATCCCGCACTTCGGACATTTGCCAGGTTTGTCTGCCTTTACATCAGGACACATTGAACAGCCGTAAACATCGTGGCTCATCTTGGAATGTTTTTTCATGTTAGGGTCTTTGGTCGACGTTTTATTCTTTTCTAATGCCATTCCGCACTTTGAACATTTGCCTTCTTTATCTGATGTAATCTCAGGATGCATCGGACAGCTATACATCGCAGATATCGTATCGGAGGATTTCATTTTTTCCAGTGTCATTCCACATTCGGAGCAC
Organism: Bacteroidota bacterium; assembly: GCA_030019075.1. GTDB lineage: Bacteria > Bacteroidota > Ignavibacteria > UBA10030 > SZUA-254 > JASEHD01. The sequence goes on along the minus strand of JASEHD010000117.1, from coordinate 105 downwards.
TTGCCTGGTTTATCAGACTTTACACTCGGACACATTGAACATCCGTAGATATCCCCTTTCTTCTGAGTTTCTTTCTCAAGTTCTTTCGTTGTTTCTTTTTTCATG
>JASEHD010000116.1 GCA_030019075.1 Bacteroidota bacterium | reverse complement strand
ACCTCAGTTTTTTTGTATAATTTAATCATTTCTGAGGCGACATTTGTCGTTATTTGAGCAACAACATCTTTTTAACGCTCACAAAAGTCTGACCGAGTTCTCCAGTATCTTCGTCTTCAATACCCTGCGCTACCAGTCGATAAAAGTAGACACCCGAAGCAAGCCTCTCGGCAGTGAACTCCACTTCTTGTTCTCCTTCATCCATCTCTTCATGTTCGATGATTGTAGCTACCTCCTGACCAAGCATGTTGTACACTTTCAGCGTAACAATTGCGAGTTCAGGTAATTGGAACTCAATCGTCGTTGTTGGGTTGAACGGGTTTGGATAGTTTTGTGCCAATGCAAATTCTTCAGGTAACTCAGAGAAGCCATCCAATTGATCTATTTGAATATTGACTGAACTATACTCGTATCCAAGCGTATCTCCCCAGATCCAGAATTCAGGCGTATTATTACCTTTCAAGAGATAGACTTTGCCATCGGCATAAGCCAATGCAGCGCCAGTCTTTGGAACCGATTTCTTATGAAGTCTTGGAATCGTGTCCAAACATTCCCAGACGCCCGGCGTACCAGGAGTATATTTCCAGAAGTCTTGGACGCCACCACCTTTGATTGCATAGAGCACAATGCCGTCAGTAGTCATTGCGCCACCGTCTTTTACTTTATTCTTCTTCTTGGGAAGCGATGTATGGATTAATGGAAGTGTATCCTTTTCCGTCCAACCAGGTGATTTAACATTATATGCGAAGAAGTAGTTATGTTTGTCGCCACCTTTTAGCGCATAGATTATGCTGTCAATTATTGCAATGCAACTACCATCTGTCCAGGCTTTGTTGTTAGGGGTAAGTGGTGCTTTGGATAATGTGGTCCAGTTATTAGTTGCAGTATCATAAGCGAAGAAGTTGGATTCGGTTTTCTTCTGTCCACCGGCTAAGAGATATACTTTTCCATCACTGAATGCTAGTGATGTGCCGCCTTTAAGACCTTTCGGAACCGGAACGAATGGTTTTGGAACCCAAGTGCAGTCGGAAATATTATATGCCCAAAACTCTTTTGTTCCATTTCCTCTTGTCGCATAAATCGTATTTGCCCCGTCCCAACATAATGCGGCACCTTTACCAATCGTTTTGTTATTAATCTTAGTGGTGTCGGGCCATTTCTTGCCAAATGGTATTGATGCCATTTGTGTCCATTTGTTAGTGGTAGGAGTATACTTATAGAATTCATTGGACTTATTGCCACGGAAGGCATAATTGAACCAGTCAACTTCATCCAAAGGCATAATCGCAACTATTGCGCCGCCATCCTTTACATATTTGCCTTTAACTACTGTTGGCATTGATTCTTTCTGAGCCCAACCGGGCATTGGTGGAGCAGGTGGAGTTAAAACAACAAATTCTGCAGGTGCCGATGAATTTCCTGCTTCATCAGCAGCAACCATATAAACAGAATCACCTGGGAAAAGTTCGGTCGAATGATTTCCAAGTAGAAAGCTGCCGTCTGTTTCAATACTTGTTCTGCCAAGAAGCGAATCATTCTTGTCAAACCATGAAATATTAACCCATTCAGGAAGGTCAACGAAGTTATCCGTAACGCTTCCTACTAAACCATACGCATGCTCTGGAAAACAAGTAATCAGTTCAGGATGAATTACAGGTGCCGAATCATCGAAAGGTACGACAGAGAAACCTGATTTCATAAAATAACATGGAAGGGGGACTGCTGCTGTATCAATAAAACTACTAAGGGTATCAAACCCAAATGTAGTTTCCTGATAAGGTGCACTTTCCTTTACTGCAAATAAAATAGAACCTATTGGCGCAAGTGAAAAAAGTTGAGGGTTCAACGGAACTAAATGAAAAGCTACCGCGGTATCGCTAATAGTTATGTTAGAATGAACGATATCAAATAGGCGATGATCAATTTTTGCAGACATTGCTTGAAGGAATGTATTATTAAATAGTACGGTAAGATCTCCACTTTGGACCCCTTTTAGACTATCATGTAGAGTGATTGCAATTCTTGCCGTATCGTTTCTCAAACGACAGACATCATCGGTCAGAGTAAATCCGGGATGTGGTGGCATCAAACCAGTTTGATAGCCTTCAACATCTTCATCTGGAGAAGTTTCGTTGCATCCAGAAACATGCAGAAAAATTTCGCAGCAACTTTCACCGCTATGACCCTTATCTCCTTTTATCGTCCCGCAATCGTTCCTTAATGTGAATGAACCAGTTAGCGTTTGATTTCCTGGCTCAGCGTGTTGTATCGTATACGTATGTTCATCAAGGAGGTCATTCCGAATGATGTCTCTATCCATACATTTCACAACCAGCGTATATTTTTTATCCTTCTGCTGTTCACTAATGTTATACGTAACCGTATATGTTGAAGTGGCAGTCCCGCCGTGGGGAATTGGATTAGGAACAAAAGGGGTTTTAGTTATTGTATATGTCGGGTCGGCGTATAGTTGTCCAACAATTAGGGTAGATAGAACGCAAATAAGAATGGGCAAGATTAACTTTCGCTTAAAGTTTTTCATTTTTAACTCCTTTTTGTTAAATACTTGTTTATGAAATAATTGTTTAATTTTCGATATCATAATCGATACCACTAAAAAAGGTATCAAGAACAAGTTTAGCTTTTTCATTTTTGTATCTCCTATTTTATTTTTTTGTTTGTTCTACGAACTCTCTACGAGACCGTAGGTCGTAGAGTTGAATTATGAATGAGCCTACTCCAAATGGACTCAAAATATTTATTATACCAACTGCCTTTTTAGCTACACTTCACGAAACTTGCCTGCGCTGAAGCTTTAGCGCAAGCAGGCGTTCCGTGTAGTGAAGATTCGGCTCATGAATTAAGTTCTTATCGTTGTATCCCTTCTCATGGAATCTTAGTCGTGAGTTAAAATCTAACTCACTCAGGCTCGTTGATATTTCAAACGGGAGCTTCCGCGTATTTATGGTTATAGTATATGGGCAGGGTGTGCATGCACTGGTGTGTGGCTCTGGTAGGGGAGCGAAGGTAAATCGCTAAGAAGTCTAAACCGTATCTTCGTTCGACTATCGGGCTTGTCCCGAATTCTTTTTTCGGGAGTCACGTCAGCGCGCGCTTCTGTCCGCTTTCAGTGAAACCTATGTAGTCGTTATTGCTTCTAATTTAACAACGAGTTTTATCAAAAGCAAATATTGATATTACGCTCATATTTTCATATATTTTTTCGCACGCACCATAAAACATTCTATCGAATATAACGTAAGCCCTATTAAAAATGTCCTTCTATCACAAACAAATTAACAGGAGAATTAAATGAAAAAAACCATTTTATGCTGTATTTTATTGGTTGGTGTTACTATGAGTCATTTTGGTCAACAGGAAACTCGTCTTCTTCGTTTCCCAACCACCTACGGCAACCAAATCGTGTTCACATATGCTGGTGATCTTTATACTGTTCAATCCAATGGTGGAGTTGCTCGTAAGCTCACAAACGATGTCGGCTTCGAGATGTTTCCACGCTTCTCGCACGATGGAAAATGGATTGCTTTTACCGGACAATACGACGGCAACACGGAAGTATTTCTAATCCCATCGACTGGCGGTGTCCCAAAACGTTTAACTTATACAGCTACACTTGGAAGAGATGATGTTTCGGATCGGATGGGACCGAATAACCTCGTGATGGGATGGAAGCACGATAATAAGCACATCGTGTTCCGTTCACGCATGAGAGAGTTTAACGATTTCAAAGGACAGCTTTATCTTGCTTCAATCGATGGTGGGATTCCCGAACAGCTTCCGCTACCTCGTGGAGGATTTTGTTCTTACTCACCTGATGATAAGATGCTCGCATACAATCGAGTCTTCCGTGAATTCCGAACATGGAAACGTTACCGCGGCGGCATGGCTGATGATATTTGGACTTATGATTTCAACACAAAGAAAACTGAGAACATCACCAACAACGAAGCGCTCGATATAATCCCAATGTGGTCAGGTAATAAAATTTATTTTGTCTCCGACCGCGATGCAAATAAAAGAATGAATTTCTACGCTTATGATTTGACATCAAAAGACACAAAACAACTTACAACATTCACAGAATATGATATTAAATTCCCATCACTTGGAGATAACGCGATCGTCTTTGAGAACGGTGGATATATATATCGTTTCGATTTAGCGACTGAGAAGGCAGAGAAGGTCTCGATTCAGATCGAAGAAGATTTAATTGGCGGAAGAGGTGGCATTGTAAAAGTCAGCGATAACATTACGAACTATGAAATTTCCTTTGATGGTAAAAGAGCATTATTTGGTGCAAGGGGAGATGTGTTTACAGTTCCAGCGAAATATGGTGCCATCCGAAACCTAACACAAACTCCGGGTGTTCATGAACGCAGCTCAAAGTGGTCGCCTGATGGAAAATATATTGCTTACATCTCCGATGCAACGGGTGAGGATGAAATTTACATCGAGCCACAGGATGGAAGCGCTTCTGCTACTCAACTTACAAAAAATAGTAGCAACTACAAGTATCAGATTGTCTGGTCACCTGACGCAAAGAAGATCATGTGGGCTGATAGGGCACAACATTTATATTATGTTGATATCGATACAAAAGTGATTAAAGATATTGCTCAATCAAAAGCATTTGAATTTAGAGATTACACTTGGTCACCCGACAACAAATGGATCGCGTACGTAAAGCCGGAAGAAGACTGGATGTCTCGCATATATCTTTACTCGTTGGAAAACGGTAAAGGATATGACGTAACAGACAAATGGTATTCATCAAGTCAACCAACTTTCAGCTCGGATGGAAAGTTTCTATTCTTCGTTTCTGATCGGGATTTCAATCCTATCTATAGTGCAACAGAATGGAATCATGCTTATCAGGATATGTCACGCATTTACCTTATTACGTTAACCAAAGACGTTGAATCACCTTTCAAGCCGAAGAGCGATGAAGTTACTGTGAAAGAAGAAAAGCCGAAGTCGGATGAAAAGAAGGATAAAAAGGATGAGAAGAAAGATGAAAAAGAAAAATCTGTAGTTGTTAAAATTGACGTTGATGGTATTAAAGATCGCATAGCAGGTTTACCGATTGATGCTTCCCGCTATCGAAATATTCAATCAGTGGGAAATAATGTCTACTACATTCGCAGTGGAAGCAAGGATGAAAAATCACAACTTCTAATGTATGATCTGAGTGAATTAAAAGAAACAAATCTTGGTGAAGTTGACGGTTATGAGATTTCTGCAGATCAGAAGAAAATGTTGGTTGGAAAAGATAAATCATATTACATTATCGATCTTCCAAAAGGAAAGATTGAGTTAAAAGATAAGCTTGATTTGTCGGGAATGGAAGTGAATCTTAACAAACGTGCTGAGTGGAATCAAATCTACAACGAGTGCTGGCGGCAGATGAGGGATTTCTTCTATGATCCCGACATGCACGGTGTTGATTGGAAAGGAATTAGGGAAAAATATAAACCGCTGCTTCCTTTTGTAAATCATCGAGCAGATTTAACATATATTATGGGCGAAATGATAGGAGAGTTAAATGCCGGACATACCTATATTGGCGGCGGCGATTATCCAAAACCGAAACGAATACAAACCGGAATACTCGGCGCACAACTTGAACGCGATCCGAAGTCGGGCTATTATCGCATTAAAAAGATTCTGAAAGGTGAAAATTGGGATAAAGGCACTCGGTCACCATTAACAGAGATCGGTGTGAATGCAAATGAAGGAGATTACATCATCGCGGTCAATGGTAAATTAACAAACACGATGAATGACATTTATGAATTTCTTTTCAATACAGTTGGCAAACAAGTGAAGCTGAAATTAAATTCTACTCCAGATGAAAAAGGCAGCAGGGTAGTAACAGTTATTCCGATTGCCGATGAAGCAAACCTATACTATTTCAATTGGGTACGAAACAACATCAAGAAGGTGGACGAAGCTACAAATGGGAAAGTTGGCTATATTCATATTCCCGATATGGGAGTACGCGGACTTAATGAGTTCGTCAAGTATTATTACCCACAATTACGTAAAAAAGCCGTTATAATCGATGATCGTGGTAATGGTGGAGGTAATGTTTCACCGATGATTGTCGAACGATTAAGACGTGAAATTGCCATGATAAGCATCGCACGAAACACTACCCCGACACCTGATCCTAATGCCATGATCTGGGGACCGAAGGTTTGCTTGATAGATGAGTTCTCTGCCTCTGATGGTGATATCTTTCCGTATCGTTTCAAGAAGTACGGTTTGGGAAAACTGATCGGCAAAAGAACGTGGGGTGGAGTTGTTGGAATACGTGGAACGCTCCCGCTGCTTGATGGTGGATTTTTGAACAAACCAGAATTCTCCCGATACAGCACTGAAGGTAAATGGATAATGGAAGGTGTGGGTGTTGAGCCGGATATTGTGGTCGATAACGATCCTGCAAAAGAATATGCTGGTATTGATGAGCAGCTTAACAAAGCAATCGAAGTTATTCTCGAAGAATTAAAGACTCAGGAAAAGAACGTACCACCAGTTCCAGAATATCCAATTAAGAAGTAAAGCACAGAAAGATGGAGTACACCTTCAAGGTGTGCTCCATCTTGCAGCTTTAAGGATAAAACAAAAAATATGTCACGATAATTTATGAACGAGATCCAGCCACAGTTTAACGATATACTCCTGTATACGTCACAGGATGGAAGTATTAAGATCGAAGTTATCTACAATGAGGAAACTTTCTGGTTGAGTCAGAAAAAAATGGCGGAATTGTTTGGGAAAGATGTACGAACTATCAACGATCATATCAAGAACATCTTTGAAGAAGGTGAGTTGAATGCTGCGGCAACTATCCGAAAATACCGGATAGTTCAAAAGGAAGGTGTACGGGACGTTTCCAGAGACGTGGAATTTTACAGTCTCGATGCTATAATTGCAGTCGGTTACAGGGTGAATAGCTATCAGGCGACACGCTTCCGAATCTGGGCGACTAAGACATTGAAGGAATTCATCCTCAAGGGATATGTATTGGATGACGAGCGGCTAAAGCAGGGAAAGAAATTCGGGAAAGATTACTTTGATGAATTGCTAGAGCGCATTCGTGAGATACGTGCAAGTGAGCGGAGGTTCTATCAGAAAATAACAGATATCTACGCCGAGTGCAGTATCGACTACGACCCAAAATCCGACATGACGCTGACATTTTACAAAACTGTTCAGAACAAGCTTCACTGGGCGATTACAGGCAGAACCGCCGCAGAGTTAATTGCTAAACGTGCGAGCGCAATGAAACAAAAAATGGGACTCACAAGCTGGAAACATAGTCCGAAAGGGAAAATTCTAAGGAGCGATGTTAGCGTAGCCAAGAATTATTTGGAAGAAAAAGAATTGGCAGAGCTTAATCGCATCGTCTCAATGTATTTAGATTATGCTGAGAATCAAGCGAAGCGACACAAAACAATGACAATGAAGGATTGGGTAGAAAAGTTAGATGCTTTCCTAAAATTCAACGACTATGAAATTTTAGACGATGCAGGTCGGGTGAGTCACGAGGTTGCGATTGCCATAGCTGAGAAGGAATATGAGAAATATCGAATCGATCAAGATCAAAAGTACGAAAGTGATTTTGATAAAGAGGTGAAAAAATTAATAGACAAGAATAAGAAATCAAAATAATCAAAAATGAATAAAACATAGCAAGATGTAGTACACCTTCAAGGTGTGCTCCATCTTCTCCTATAGCAATGATTAAAATCTCAAATATCACAAAAATATTTCCAACTGTTACTGCACTCAATAATATTTCGCTTACAATACAGAAGCAGGAATTCTTCGGTTTGCTCGGTCCTAACGGTGCAGGCAAAACGACGCTGATGAATTTACTCGTCGGTTACATCAATCCTGACCAAGGTGAGATTCAAATCGCAGTCGAAAAAGTAACACAAGATGGTTTGCACACCCGGAAGAACATCGGCTTGGTACCGCAATCGTTAGCACTTTATGATGATCTTTCTGCACAGGATAATTTAGATATCTTCGGCAGCTTTTATCATATCGAGAAAAGGTTACTAAAAGAACGCATCAAGGAAAAGTTGGAATCGGTTCAGCTCTATGAGCGCCGCAAAGATAAAGTAAAAACTTTTTCCGGCGGAATGAAGAGGCGATTGAACCTCGTCGCAAGCATGCTTCACGACCCGCCGATACTTTTATGCGATGAACCGACAGTCGGCATCGATCCGCAATCCCGCAATGCTATCTTCGATTATCTTTTAATGTTGAATGAAAAAGGTAAGACAATCGTTTACACGACTCATTACATGGAGGAAGCGGAACGCCTTTGTAAGCGTATCGCCATCATCGAATTCGGGAAAATTATCGCTGAAGGAACAATAGATGAATTGATCGAGAAACTTCCGTACGAGGAGACTATTCTAATAACAAAAAATCAAACCACGGCTATGAAGATTGATATCATAAAACAATTCGGTTCAATAATCGATGAAGACGATCATTTTCAACTCAAACCAAACACCGGATTCCAGCTTTCACAGTTTTTTTCATCATTAGAAAAGAACGCAATCAGTTACAAGTTCGTTGAGCTGCACAAACCGACGCTTGAATCATATTTCCTGCACCTGACCGGAAGGAGGTTGAGAGATTGAAAACCATTCTTCAACTCATCCGAAAGGATTATAAATTATTCTGGAGCGACAGGCGAGCAGTCACGATGACGTTCGTCATCCCGATTGCGTTGATTATAATTTGGGGAGCAGTTTTTGGAAATATCAATAAGGGTGGAACCGCGACAAAGTTACATCTTGCATTTTTAAATAACAGTACATCGCCCATCGGAAAGAAAATCGAAAAAGTTCTCGATTCTTCCAAAACTTTTGTGCTTATAAAATCATACAAGGATGAGAAGGGTCAGCGTATTCCATTCGATACTGCTTCAATACAGAATTTTGTGAGGAAGGGGAGCGTATCGGCGGCGCTTGTGATTCCGACTGATGCTTTGTCTGATACGGCGTTCGGATTGAAACTGAAATTTTACTACGATCCCAAGAATGATCTCGAAATGCAAATGATAGAAGGGATGCTTCAAAAAACAATCATGACTGAAATACCCGATATCTTTATGCAGGGAATGAAAAATCAAGCTGTGAAGTTTTTGGGATTGGATTCAGGTAAGGCGTTCAATAATGAAATCGCATCCGTAGTTGGAAAATATTTTAAGATTGATCCGAAGTGGATTACCAATCCACCGATCGATTCATTAATGTCAATGACGGGTGGGAGTGATAGTGCCAGGAATAGTTTTTTCCAAAACATACTTCAACTCGATAAGGTGCAGTTAGTCGGACAAGACATCGCCAATCCTTGGGCAACGCGAAGTGTGGGCGGCTGGGCAATGATGTTTCTTTTGTTTACGCTAACTGCCACATCATCAGCTTTGTTCGAAGAGAAAAAGAGCGGTGTTGTACTGCGGCTTCTTGCTTCACCGATTTCACGCGTGCAAATACTTTGGAGCAAGTATCTTTACAATATGTCGCTTGGTTTCATTCAGCTTCTTATTCTCTTCACTGCCGGTGCCTTGATTTACCAGTCAGTAAATTTACTATCGTCTATTGGTCGATGGATGGAATATTGCAGGTTCTCTGGCGTGGTGTTGGGACGTTTGATATTCTTCCGCACATTGGAATATTAATCGGGATAGCTGTCCTGATAACAAGTATCAGCGTCTGGCAATTCAAAAAGGGACATGTTTTCTAATTTCGAAATTCGAATATCGAAATACTAAACCTGTCATTTCGAAGGAGTGGCGCTTAAGGCGCCACGATTGAGAAATCTTGTCTCAGATCGCTCCGTTAAGATTTCTCATCCCGCTACGCGAGATTCGAAATGACAAAACTACTTTACTAGTGTAACGTCCCATAGATAAGTAGACATTAATAAAATAATTTAGTATATTG
>JASEHD010000115.1 GCA_030019075.1 Bacteroidota bacterium | reverse complement strand
GTCGAACAATTTAGACAATGCTTACTTGCCGCTTAAAAACGGTCAACTTGAGTAATATACTAATTTTTTATATCGATGTCAAATATTCGCAAGGGTTTTTTTCTGTTCTTTTTTATAAACGCCGTTTTTTATCGAAAAAATCAACGTTTTTACAGATATTAAATATTCTTTATCACGAAAATTCTTTCTCTAACATCCGATAAATCTCCTGAAGTGATATTTTATTTTCGCTTGCAATTCTTTTACACTCTTCGAACTCTGGCACTAATCGTTGTTTTCCCTCGTAGGTAATAACCTTCATCTTTACTCGACCAAATATTTTTGACATCACTTCTTTCTCATCGCGTTTTATTTTCTTTCGAGTCATTTCGATAATGCAAACTCCCAATGTAGTCGTTTCTTGATAAATAATATTCAATATTTTTTCTAATTCTGAACGACTTACTAACACAGACAGCAATATCCCCGGCCTTCCTTTTTTCATAATGATTGGAATAAGATAAGCATCACTTGCACCATGCTGAAGTAATTGTTCAATTACATAAGGATAAATTTCGGGATTCATATCATCAATGTTTGTTTCAATTACAACTACATCATCTTCATCGAACGGCTTTTGAATCTCACCAATCATCACACGAAGAAGATTGGGTATCTGGGGAATTTCTTTTGAGCCAGCACCATATCCTATTGATTTAACTTTTATTTTCTCAGCCGAAAGTACGCCGGAAGACATCGTTTTTATAATTGCGGCACCAGTTGGTGTTGTCAATTCAAAAGGTATGTCGGTTAATACTGTCGGATATCCTTTTAGAATTTCCACTACAGCAGGGCTTGGTATCGGAAGTTTCCCGTGTTCGGTTTCAACAAATCCTCCGCTTCCAAGTTTAACGGGAGATGAATATACTTTCTCTATACCCAATCTCTCAAAACAAATTGCCGCACCAACAATATCTACGATTGAATCGAGTGCGCCGACTTCATGAAAATGAACTTTCCCGACAGGCAAGTTATGAACTTTAGCTTCTGCTTTTGCTACTTCCATAAAAATATTTTTAGAAGTCACTTTTATTTTTTCACTGAGTAAACTTCCGTCAATAATTTTAAAAATATCTTTCAGATGACGATGATGATGTCGCTTGGTCGAAACAATAACATCAAATTTGATTGCAGAAATACCGCTTCGCTCGATTCTTGTTGCATCGAGTTCGATCCCTTGTAAGTTTAACTTCTTTATTTCATTTGTTAGTTCATCAAGCGATACACCAGCACTGATAAATGCTCCAAGCGTCATATCACCGCTGATACCAGCGATTGTATCGAAGTATGCAATTTTCATTGTTATTTTCTAATTTAATTATTTAAAATTTACAAAACTTTTTCTATGTAAGAAAGGAATCGCTCTGTTGCACCGATGCTGGCTTTAACTAAATCAAGTGCACGAGAGCCACACTGTTTCCGTCTCTCATCATTATTTAAAAGTAAATGAAACTGCCAATATAGTTCTTCAGAATCATTTCCAACAAAGGCAGCATTTTTTTTAATTAACATCAATGCTTCTTGTGAATTCATATGCCTCGGTCCAAACATAATCGGTATTCCATATGATGCTGGTTCTAAAACATTGTGGACGCCATTTCCAAAACTTCCACCAACATATGCAATATGTGCATATTGATATAACACCATTAATATTCCCACACTGTCAACTACGATAACTTTCTCGTTTTGATACTGATGAAGGTGTGAAAATCTGATGTTTAACATATTTCCATTTAACTCTTTCTCGAGGTATTCAAGATTTTCCTCCATAGGTTCATGCTGAACCCAGACAACAAGGAGATTTGGAAAAGATTCTTGAACTTTTAATAAAGCCGGCAACAATCGTTCTTCGTCTTCCTTCCAACTGCTTCCGATTACAATAACATTTTTACTCTTGTAGATTTTTTCGTCAAGTAATTGATGCTTTTTCGACTCAGCGCTTCTTTTCCAGACCTGATCGTACCGAGTATCACCGATGACTCCCATAACAGGTTTAGTTAAATTGAATGAGGTAAAAACATCTTTGTCGTGCTCAGAAACGGTCAGAATATAATCAATCGAGTTATAGAGCGAACGAATAAATTGCTTGAGTATTGGTACCTTCCGATAAAACTTGATCTGAAGGGTGGCACTTGCGATAAAAACAGGTATTCTTTTTTCTTTCAGAGCCCAAAGATGATTGGGCCATAAATCGTATCGAACGAATACAACTGCTGATGGCTGGACAATATCAATAAACTTTTTAGCATTCGCCACAGAATCAAATGGGATATACGTAATTACATCCGCAAGCTTATATGATTGAGAATGCTCATAGCCGGAGGGTGAAAAGAAAGAAACAATAATTTGGATTTTTGGATGCTTCTTCTTAAGCTCGGCGATTATTGGCTTTGCCTGCTCAAATTCTCCCATCGAGGAAGAGTGAAACCAAACACGTTGTGCGTTTGGCTTCAAACGGGCAATTTCAGTTTGAAGATGCTTGAATAAATTTTTTCTACTTTTAAATGCCCGCCTCGCCTTCTGGTTAATGAACGAATATAGATGGAATCCAACCCACATAATCGGAACGACAAAAACATTATAGAAAATCTTCCAAATCATTCTCTTACCATCTGATTAACTGCATCAAACAGATCATCAACTGAAATATCTTTCATGCAGCGGAAATGTTTCTTCGGACAACTTGCCAACCCGATATGTGAGCAGGGCCGACAAGTTACATTCTGCTTCTCAACAACGATATGTTCGGTTCTATGTGGAAAAAATCCAAATTCTTTTACGGTCGAGCCGAAGATTGCAACAACTTTCTTTTTTCGTGCACCCGCAAGATGCATAAGTCCGGAATCGTTTGTAACAACAATCTTGCAATAATCCAATGCGGCAGCCGTTTCAAGGAATGTCAGTTTACCAGCAAGATTTTCAGCAACGTTTGTACCTGCTCTGGTATTCATCATCTGCGCTATATCTTCACAGTAATCATGCTCTTCTTTAGTGCCGAAGATGAACATCTTACTTAGATATTGCTTCGAGAATTCAACTCCGAACTCGACAAACCGCTCGGGCAGCCATCGCTTTGTGAAATGCCTGGCTGTAGGTGCTATTCCTAAAACAATATCATATTTTTCAAGCTTGAATCGCTCCATGATTGACTTGGTTGTAGTAATCGTATCCTTGGGAAGAAAAATTTCTGAGCCATTTCCATCATCGTTTACGCCGTATCTTTTGACGGTTTCCAAATATCGCTCGGCAGTAGATAATGTATTATGATAAATGTTCCATTTAAAATTCACAAGTAAAAATCTTCTTATAACCCGTTTATTTACAGACGTGATGAATCGTCCGCCAGTAAATAACCGCAGATATCTGCTGCGCAAACTATTGTGGATATCAATAATGAGGTCATACCGCCGGCGCCTAATTTCTTCCTTCAACCACCGAAGCTCCTCTTTCTCGTTTGTTTTCAACTCGATAACGTTGGAAAGATGCGGGTTAAATTTAACTACATCTGCATATTCTGATTTTACAAGAAAATCTATTTCAGCATTCGGATAGGTAGTGCGTACATTCCTAATCAATGGGGATGCAAGGATAATATCCCCAAGTGAACTAAACCGAATGATCAGGATTTTGTTAAATGCTTTCATATAGAACGTTAAAACTTACAATTTTTTATAAGGAATTGCAAAAGTAACCTCTCTCTCACACCCGTGAGGTCGCCTCCCGATGGGATAGCTCTACCCAAAATACGGTAATGAAAAACTACGAGCCAAGCATCGTAAATTTGGAATTTTACAACTTACCGCTTCTTTATTCTACCTTCTTCAAAAGTGCAATAAAATTGCGCTTCCGACGGTGATCTGTTTTTAGTTTTGTAAGGAATATATCCCAATCTTCATTGCGTCCTAATTGTTTCGATAATATTTTAATTTTTCTGATGAAGCTTGTCGCCCCTTGATACGACTCGTTGTTCTTTCGCTCGATAAACGGCTCAACGAGTGTTTTATAAACAGCAAGCGAATCTTCAGGGTAATTCTTTTCACGAATTTTTGCCAGCTCGATCCAAAGATGTTCTTTGCATCCGCCTGCCTGAGCTTCTTCCCAAGCTTGCTCGTATTCTTTTTCCCATAAAAATATTTCAACAAGTGTGGAATGGTCAGTTACCATCCATCCACCTTGGTGTCTTGCGGCTTTTCTTTTAACTTCATCAATTTGTTCTCTTATAAGTGTGAGTGCCTTAGTACGCCATGACTGCCAGGTGCTATCATCATCGCATTTCAGTGCGTGGGAGTATAAAATTTTGAAATTATTGAGACCCGGGCGTTCAGCAAAAATTTTCCATATTAGTTTCATTGCCTTCTGGTGGTGATCGCGTTCGTGATACTCATTGGCAAGAAATTCTTGTAAACGCGAATCTATTTGATTTGGGAAAGCCGCTACACCTTTCTCAGCCCATTCAAGCGACTTATCGGCTTTGCCCGCTTCTTTGTAAATTTCGGCAATCTGTAAGAAGGAATACGAAGATGAAAGGTCTTTCGTTTTGACTGCTACGAGTGCTTCAACATCGCCGCTTGCTTTTGCGAGTGATTCCATAATCCTCTGAAGACGAAACCGCTCTCGATAAAAATTCTCGAACCTGCTCTCACCCGGCTCTAAGTTAGGTAACTGTTTCCACTTTGCCTCAACAAGCGATTGATACACTGCTAATCCCCCTGAGCCAAGCACATCTGCATAGGTTTGTGTGGCGCCGTAGAAAACTTCCCATTCACTGCTTATTTCCCGGTTAAATAATTTCTCGGCTAATTTTTTCGGATCAGGTTTCGCTTCCAAACAAGCTTGGTGATGCAGTTCCTGAAGTTCTTCCAATACATCGCTCATATAACCGTCTGAATCATCTAATGAGTTTAGCGCTTTCTCAGCTTTTTGCAGAAAATATTCTGTTAGTTCTATAACTTCCTCGCAATGCCCATCGTTTAATAGAGTGCGGATAGATGAAATAACCTGAAGAATTCCACGATAGTAACCGTACATCGAATGGTAGTGGATAAATTCTCCGCTTCCAACTGCGTCATCTATCGAGCGCTTGAATGCCGGAAGATGAATTATTTTTCCTGACGCTGCTACTCGTAATTTTAGTTTGTCGCGTAACTGTTTATCTTCTTTAGCATGATCTACGATAAGTGCAACAAGATCGGACTTATCAAGCTTCTCAATATAAGTTTTGATATCTTCGTCTGTTGTCGTTTGAATGATGTTAGATTTTGCATTGGAGGATGAAATCTCTTCTGAACTATTTAAATATGCTAATCCTACTGCGACACAGTGTTTGCAGAAAGCGGCGTTTTCCTTAAAAAATGGACAGCTACAAGAATATTCCAGATCGTTATCCTTTTCCCAAAGGTGAACGTGGTATGTATACTCGCCTTGCACCACACCAAGCACTTCGTCAGATTCGACAGAGATGTTAAGCACATGCCCATCCTCGTAGTACTCGACACCGCGGGAGTAAGACGGCTCGCCAGCATACTTAAAAAGATTTTCTTCAGTAAGCCATTGACGTCTATCTGATTTGTTTTTTCTCTTCATTGTATTTTATAGATTTTCATTTAAGATAAATTTCTATTCTACATTTTGTAGAGCGAGCTTCAGCTCGCTATAGACGAACTGAAGTTCGTCCTACAACTCCCCTTTAAACGCCTTATCCAAAATTGATGGCAGCATTGCATCCAATTCTTTCTGTGTTTCTTGTTGAAGTTTCTTTAGTGCATCGACTTTGGATTGCAGTCCGTCCAAGTATGCAACGATGCAGCGCTGCTCGTTTTGTAGAGCGAGCTGTTAGCTCGCTCTGGTGGTTGTCCAATAAGCCCTTGGTCATGCTGAATTTATTTCAGCATCTATACAAAGCAACTCGTTTTACGATGTTAGGATTCCGAAACGAGTTCGGAATGACTCCTTTTTTTCCTTTCTGGTCAATACCTACAAATTTCCCTTCAACAACTTGTTCAATACCGAAGACAGCATCGGTTTTATAGAAGTCCATTCTCCAGGAAACTGAAGTAATCTTTTCTGTTGAAGATGATATGATCAAGCAAACTGATACCTACGACTTCTCCCGCAGCTTTAAGTTGCTTTGTAATTTCAAGATCGTTAGAGGATGGCTCCAAGCTTCCGCTGGGATGATTGTGAGCTACGATGATTGCACATGCTCTATCTGCAAGAGCGTCAGCAAAGACCTCACGAGGGTGCACGGGACTTCGGTCAACGAGGCCTATGGAGACTACACGAACATTGATTACTTCGTTGGCGCCGTTGATGCTGGCGCAAAGAAAATGTTCTTGCTTTCGATCGGCGTAGTGCCGTATTTGTGGAAGCAAATCAGCCGACGTTTCAATCTTTATTCCTTCAGGTTTTATCCGACGGCGAGCAAACTCCAAAGCTGCAAGAATAGACATTGCCCTTGCGTCTCCCATTCCTTCAAGCTGTTTCATATCTTCAATCGTGACATTCATTCCCTTCTCGTCAAGGAGCCGAGCCAGTTTTCCCGCGAGCGTCATTACATCTATAGTCTTTGTTCCTTTGCCGAGAAGAACAGCCAGCAATTCCTGATCGCCGAGGGCTTGAGTTCCCTTGCTCAGAAGTTTTTCTCGTGGGCGATCCTGCTTTGGTATTTTATCTAATGGTTTTCCCATGTCATGCAGCTTTCTGAAGATTATATTCAATTACTGTAATAGCCATGATGTCGAAAATCGCTCCGGTATCAGTGTATTTCGGATCGGCTAACTCGCTGTATCGGTCTCTTTCTGCGTATGCCTGTTGAATCTGAGAATTCACTTCTCCTTTATAAATTTCATCCAGATATATCTCGTCGTCTTTATGGGCGATTACAGTATGTGCAATATTTTCATCTTCAATTTTCTCCTTTGTTACCTCTTTGATGTAAAGCGCCTCTTCATCATTTATGGTAAATTGTTTCTGAATTTCGTTGATCATATCCTGAACCGAAACTTTCTTCGGAGATGGACCACCTTTCCTTCCTTTGCCTATCTTGAGCTTCACGGGACTACCACTTCGGACTTCACCTTGGTACTGGACTGCTGCTTTTATTACGTCTGTCTTTCGAATCTGCTTCATCAACTCTGAGACACTTCCTTGCTTGATCAATTGCGGTCCAACATACTCAGCGAACACAGCGAATTCACGTATCTCTTCTGGATAAGTGAAAAAGCACGTCAAGAAGTGGTAGCACTTCACAAAGCGCTCCATCAAGTACACAAACTCTTTACGCTGTTCCAAATCTTCGATCTTCTTTTGGAAACGTATACGCAAACTATTTACAACAAGTTGGGCGGTTGAGTCGTTATGAGCGGAGAGCAGTTTGACGAGATTGTGTGCATCATTCTGGGTGAAGATTCCTGTTGAAAGGATTTCCATGTAGAAACTAACACATTGTTCCTTATCGGGCTCGTCGGGTTCAAATGGAAGTTTTCCTTTCCTGTATTTGGCAAAAGCTTTCAGGATCGCCTTGGCGTTGTTCGTGAAATCAACGACCACAACATCTTGCTTGCCCTCGCACTTTCGGTTCAAGCGTGAGACAGTCTGGACAGCATTGCGATCAAAGACTGGCTTATCGAGGAACATTCCGGAAAGAAGCGGCTCGTCGAAACCCGTTTGGAACTTGCTCGCTACAATCATCAAACGATAATCCTCTCCTTCGAATCGTTCTTCGATAACTTCACCTTCCTTCAGCTCGTTCAGGGCGTGTTCACTGATGGCTTCGTTGGTCTCTGGATGTACAAAATCAGAAAAAGCATAAAGCACTTTGTAATTGGCGCCGCGCTCACGGAGCTTCTCTTTGATAATCCGGTAATACAGAAGACCGGCAACGCGGGAGGTCGCAACAATCATTGCTTTGGCTCTACCGTTGATCATAGTTTTCACGCTCTCCTCAAAAATTCTCAGCATCACTTCAGCTTTATATTGGATCAGACCATAGTCCTGAAATGCGACATTCTTCAATGCCTTACTGACTATACCTGCGGGATAGAGCTGTTCCCCATCGGGGTTAGGCACAACGGCACAGTGGAGATTGTAAAGTGTTTTGTAAGAAATGATGCTTGCCGCAACGTCTACGATATAACCCTCTGCAATTGCCTCTTCCTCTGAGTACGTATCAAAAGGTTCTCCAAAGAGTGTAACGGTGGCAGGAGCCGGCGTTGCAGTGAACGCAACAAAAAGTTGATTGCGGTCGTGCTCTTGGATGATTCTGGCAATCCGTTCTTCTTCATCCTGTCTGTCTTCTTCCGAATCTTCTGCATCCTGTTCTTCTGTACTTCGGAATGGTACACGTATTGCCGCTCCCATCTTTCCTTCTTGTGACCGATGTGCCTCATCTATAAGAAAAGCAACACGCAATTGTTTCAGTTCCTCGTTCTTTTCTATCTCTTCCAACACCCATTCAAACTTCTGCTGTGTTGTTACAATAATCTGGACCTTCTTCTTGAGAAAATCAACCAAATCATCTGACTTGTGTGCGATACCGACGACATCCTTCAGGTGAGCAAACTTCTCCATATCATCACGGATGTTCTTGTCGAGTGTTTTCCGGTCAGTAAGTATGACAACCATATTCACAAGCTTTTCACTGGTGTGTGGCTTATAGAGACTATGTAATCTGTCTGCCAGCCAACAAATCGAGAGTGTCTTGCCTGAGCCGGCAGAGTGATTGATGAGATATTTACGTCCGACCTCGCTTGTTTCGCTGAAGTAGCTGAGAGCATCATCGGTAACCTTGCGAACCATGCGGCTCTGATGGTAGCGTGGAAAAATTGTGTATGCGGGCTGTTCAAGTCTGTCCTCCTCGCTCTCACGCTTCGGCACATAGATGAGGAAGAAGGAGATCGCCTCGAGAATCCGGTCTTTCGACAATACCTCACGATAGAGAAACTCTACAATATATTCCCCTTTGGTGATCGGCTGATTGGTCAACCCGCTGTTGAACCAGCAGAAGTTTTGCTCACGACTCGGATCCGTTGCAGCCATAACATCACTCGTGTCAGCCGCGAGATATAGGAAAGGAAGTTGAAATATTCGCTTGCTATGATCCCGTGCAGCATATTGAGCAACCGCATCGTGAACATTCTGGTTCTTTTCATGTTTGACTTCGAGCGTGATGATAGGAAGTCCGTTGAGGAAAAATACAAAGTCGATCTCCTTGTTTGTCTCGCCGAAATAGAAATGCGGTCGGAAGGTTATCCGATTCTTCGCATAGAATTCGTTGGCGACGCTTTCGAGCGATCTAGGTTTTGCGTAATATAGTTTGAATTCTAGTCCCCTAACTTTAAGTCCATTGCGAATAATTAGCCACAGCGGTGTATACCTCAGTTCGTCTTTGAGAGCGCGGAAGACTTCATCGCGTGCATCTGTGCCGTAATCCTCTTCCAGCTTCTCAATTGTTTCTTTCTGAGTATCATTGAGAAACGCCCAGATATGATCTTCAGCGAAGACATACTCAGTATCTGTAATATCGGATTGTTCGAGAACCGCATAGTGGTGTTCGCGGATCAGAAAATCCGCAATGTGCTCTTGAAACGTCAACTCAGGTTGTTTTCTACGCCTTGGCATTTCTTTCACTCCGGTAGTTGCTTACGTTGAGCTAATTGGGCACGAGCCATTTGCACTGCTTCGTGCAGTTTGCGTTCAAGCTCTTTCTTCGACAATAGTTTTGTCCAATAGGATGACACGCGTATTCCGCTTTTCTCCAAATCCAGAAGCTCGACGGTTTCCTGCCGCTTGCCTGCACAAAGTATCAAACCAAGCGGAGAATCTTCTCCTTCTTTCCGCTCGTACCGATCCAGCCAGCGAAGGTACAATTCCATCTGTCCTTTGTCCGCGGGCTTGAATACGTCGAGCTTGAGGTCTATTGCCACAAGCCGGCGAAGATGACGATGATAAAATAACGACAAATGTCGCCTCAGAAATGATTAAATTATACAAAAAAACTGA
>JASEHD010000114.1 GCA_030019075.1 Bacteroidota bacterium | reverse complement strand
CTATAATTGCGAAAGTTAATATATGTCGAGAAGCGTTTGGGACAGTACACTAGAGTATTTGTTGCAACAGCCGATTGTCTAGGTAATGGCCACGGCGTATATCTCTCGACAAACAATGGAATCACTTGGACCAACATCACTAACGAAATTACAAATACCTGCGTTACCCCAAACTGTTGGGTTGACGCTCTTTCTATCATTGGTAACACACTCTTTGCCGGAACTGTCGGACGAGGTGTTTTTCTCTCGACGGATAATGGTACTACTTGGACGGCATCGAATGCCGGGCTGACAACCCTCTATGTGCAAACGTTTGCCACTAACGGCACAGACATCTTTGTAGGTACCTGGGGAAACGACGGCGGAGTCTTTCGATCAACCAATGGCGGAGCAAGTTGGATAGACATCAGTGCCGGCTTAACCGATTCTCATGTTCAAGCGCTTATTGCGATTGGCACGAACCTCTTTGTGGGAACCGAGAGCAATGGTATCTTTCTTTCAACCAACAACGGCGCTAATTGGACGCAAGTGAATGCTGGCTTGACGGACTATTGGATCATGGCCCTCGCCGCAGTTGGCCCATATCTGTTTGCGGGCAGTGATCGCAGCGGCGTCTGGCGCCGACCATTATCGGAGGTAATTACCGCTGTCGATAATGAACCGACTGAAACAGCTAACAGTTTCTCGCTTCGCCAGAACTATCCGAATCCGTTCAACCCAACGACGTCAATTGCATTTACTCTCTCTTCAAAATCATTCGTATCACTGAAGGTATTTGATCCGTTGGGGAGAGAGGTAGCGATTCTCCATGCCGACGAGTTGCCTGCGGGAACATACTCTACCCCGTGGGATGCTGCTGGCATGCCGAACGGGGTCTATTTCTATCGTTTACAGGCGGGTTCATTCACAGAAACCAAGAGACTTATTTTGCTGAGGTGACGGGCAACTGCAACTAACAGCACAAACCACGACACTCGCTCATTTGATATGCAATGTTGAAACTCTGTTCAAAATCAGTTGTGCTCGTTCCATGCCACCTTATTCAGACTACTCATCATCACTCCCAACGCAATCGAAAGCATTTTTGCATCACTCTTATCCGCTCGTGATGGAATAAGAATAGGAATTTTGCCACCAACAATTACATGTGCTAAACGGAAGCCCGCAAGGTAGGTTGTTCCCTTTGCAAATATATTTGCTGCCTCTATAGAAGGAAGGATTAAAATCTCTGCATTGCCTGCAACGGGAGATTTAATGCCTTTTTCATTTGCAGCTTCGAGAGAGATAGCGTTATCAAGCGCCATTGGTCCATAGACGATGCACCCTTTAATTTCACCGCATTCGTTCATTTTGGTAAGTACGTCAGCATCAACTGTCGATTGAAGTTTGGGATTGACAAACTCTGTTGCCGAGAGAACTGCAACTTTGGGATTTGTGTTGCCTAAAGCGTGTGCAACTTCGACCGCATTATTTATTAACTCGACTTTTTCTTTTAAATCGGGTGCAAGTGTCAATCCTCCGTCTGTAATCATTACAAGTTTATTATCAGGTCTCGCTTTCCACTCGAAAATAAAAACATCGGATAATAATCGTCCCTTCCGAATACCTGATTCTTCCTGCAGCAATGTTTTCATCATCGTTCCGGTATCAACTCCACCCTTCAGCAGAATATCTCCCACGTTGCTATTTATCAGCTCGATGGATTTTTGTAAAGCATCGGTAATATTTGGCTCATGCACTATTTTAATATTCGCGGGTATTTCTCCCGTATATTTACTTGCAATAATTTCCAGATCACCAACAAGTATAAAATCAGCGAGTTTATTATCAGTTGCTTGACTTACCGCTGATAATGTTTCTTCATTGTTCGGAAAAACAACTACAACCTTTTTCCCTATTATTTTTTTTGCTGCTTCAATTAGCTGATTAAAGTTTTGTATCATTGCTTAATATTCCTTTGCTTCTTCTTCACCGCGAAGAACGCGGAGAGCGCCGAGTGTTAGTGCTTGCATTTCGTCTTCGCCGGGATAGATTAATATCGGAGCGATGAATCGAACCCGTTCTTCGATCCAAGAAAGCAGCATTTTCGAGTTCGCAATTCCGCCGGTTAAAACTATCGCATCAACCTTACCGCGGAGAACCGTTGCCATAGCTCCAATTTCTTTTGCAATTTGATATGCCATTGCCTGATAAACCATTAATACTTCTTTATCCCCACTCTCAATACGTTTTTCAACTTCGATGACAGAATTTGTACCAAGATATGCAACAAGTCCGCCCTTACCCATAACCAATTTTCTAATATCTTGTTCATTGAATTCTTTCGAGAAGCAAAGAGAAATGAACGGCTGAAGCGGTAAACCACCCGTTCGTTCAGGTGAAAATGGTCCATCGCTCGATGCATCATTAACATCAATAATTTTACCATCACGAACTGGGGCAATCGAAATCCCGCCACCCAAATGACAAATGATCCCGCTGTGCGGGAACGACTGACTCAGTGGCAACTTCAATTCTTCTGCTGCACGCCTTGCCGCTGCATGAATGTTTAAAGCATGGGATAAGCTTCTTCGCTTAATTTTTGGATGACCTGAATAACAAGCAAGCGGTTCAAACTCATCTACTGAGACAGGATCGATAATATATGCAGGACAATTATATATTAATGAAATTGATTGTGCAAGTGCGCATCCTAAATTGGAAGCATGCTCTCCCTGAAGATTTGCGCGCGAATCGGCGAGCATTTTATCGTTTACAAGGTATGTACCCCCTTCTACCGGACGCAGTAATCCTCCCATCGAGACGACTGCTGAACATTCTGTAATTCGTTCAGATGCCCATTGCTCACATATTTTAAGGCGATATGGAAATTGATCCCATAAGGTTTTATATTTTTGAATCTCTTCGGTCGGGTGTAATATTGTTTCTCTCTCGATTATCGATCCATCGGTGCTGCGTGCAATTTTTGTGGAAGTTGAACCCGGATTTACAACAAGAATTGTATGCTGTGTAGGCATAAATGGTTCATTTATTTCGATTCAGTTTTTCCATCCTGTTTGTCAGAAAGATATTTGTGAATAGCATCCGCAGCTATTTTGCCATCACGCATGGCAAGAATAACTGTTGCTCCACCACGTGTCAAGTCGCCACCAGCAAAAATTCCTTCCCGGCTCGTAAGCTGTACATCATTTACGACTATCGTCCCCCATTTACTAACATCGAGACCCTCGGTAGTTGTTTGGATAATTGGATTGGGTTTTTGACCCACCGCCTCAATTACTGTTTGTACAGGTACAACAAATTCAGAACCTTTAACAGGTATTGGCTTCCGTCTTCCCGATTCATCTGGTTCACCAAGTTCCATTTTCTGGCATTCAATTCCACAAACCCAATTATTTCCATCTGCGAGAATGCGGGTTGGATTTGTGAGCATCATAAATTCAACACCTTCTTCTTCTGCATGATGAACTTCCTCTTCGCGGGCAGGCATTTCTTTTCGTGAACGGCGGTAAATTAGATATGCTTTCTTCGCACCAAGCCGGAGCGATGTTCTAACAGCATCCATAGCAGTATTGCCGCCGCCTATGACAGCTACTTCCTTCCCAACTTTGATTGGAGTATCAGAATCTGGAAATTGATAAGCTTGCATAAGATTCACGCGAGTAAGATATTCATTCGCCGAATAAACACCGCTTAAGGATTCACCGGGGATTCCCATAAATGTTGGAGTACCGGCTCCTGTACCAAGAAATATCGCTTCGAAACCCCACTCATTGAATAATTCATCTATTGTCGCAGTACGACCGACTACAAAATTTTTATAAATCTCGACCCCCAATTGGCGTACACGCTCCATTTCGATATCAAGAATTTCTCGTGGTAAACGAAATTCGGGAATACCGTATCGCAATACACCACCGAGTCCATGCAGTGCTTCGAAGATTGTAACTTTATAACCTAACTTTGCAAGCTCGGCAGCACAGGTTACACCGGCGGGTCCGGAACCAACTATGGCAACCTTCTGATCAATATGGTTTGTTATTACTGGTGGAATAAATAGATTATTAGATATCTCATAATCAGCAACAAAGCGTTCCAACTTGCCGATTGCAACAGGTTCGTATTTTTTCCCAAGTATACAAACTATCTCGCACTGTGTTTCTTGCGGGCAAACACGTCCGCATATTGCCGGTAAATAGTTCGCTTCACGAATTTTATTCGCCGCACCAATAAAATCTTTTTTAAATATTAGCTGTATGAAAGTGCGAATGTCAATAGTAACCGGGCAACCTTCAATACAAACTGGATTTTTACATTCGAGGCAGCGGGCAGCTTCTAAAACAGCTCGTGCTTCATCTAATCCCGCCGATACCTCGTTGAAATTTCTATTTCTTTCTTCTGCTGTTTGTTCAATTGAAACTTGACGAGGAATTTTCATCCTCTCGGATGGTTTCATTGGATTGACATAATTCATTTCACACCTCCTGCCAATGCGGCGATGGAAGGTGTGAGTTTACAACGTTCATCTGCAATTTTTTCAAGGTCAACATACGTTCTATTTCTCATTATTAATTCATCAAAATCAACAAGATGGGCATCAAATTCGGGACCATCAACACAGGCAAATTTCATTTTTCCGCCAATCGAAACCCTGCACCCACCACACATGCCTGTTCCGTCAACCATAATCGCATTCAAACTGACTAAAGTTTTGGTGCTATAAGTTTTTGTCAGATTAGAAACTGCTTTCATCATAGGAAGCGGACCAATTGCATAAACGGCTTGAATATCTTTATTTGCATCGAGCAATTCTTTCAATGGATCGGTAACAATACCTTTTCGACCATACGAACCATCATCGGTTGTTACATAAATTTCTTTTGATATTGCTCCCATTTCTTTTTCAAGTATAATTAAATCTTTAGACCGTGCGCCGACAATACTGTAAATCGTGTTGCCTACATCTTTCAAAGCACGAGCTATAGGATAAACTTCTGCCGTTCCTACACCACCGCCGATACATACAATTTGTCCGTGTAGCTCGATCGGTGTCGGTACACCTAAAGGTCCAACAACATCCAAAATGCTATCGCCGACATTTTTAGTTGCGAGCAGCTTTGTCGTTTTCCCGATTGCCTGAACTATTAATGTTATAGTACCGGCATTTGAATCGCTGTCGACCAAAGTAATTGGAATACGCTCACCATTATCAACAACCCGAAGCATGACAAAGTTTCCGGCTTTTCGCTTCTTTGCTATGAATGGTGCATGAATAACGTATTTTGTTATTGTAGATGATAGAATTTCTTTTGAAATAATGGGGAACATGAAATCTCCAAAAATATTATTGTTTTAATATTACGAAAACTTCTTCTGAATTACAATTTTCAGAAGCGGTAATTTTGTGGCTTAATTATTAATGGTAGGTAACACTTTGGATTTCTTCTCCAAACTGTACATACTCGGCGGAAGTTAGAAGCCGCTTTACCATCGGAAGAATAACATCATTTTCTCTGTTAATATGAGTACGGAAATGTTCCACAACTTGCCGGGCACACTGGAGCAGATCGCGAACTGTGGAGCCGTGGAACCGACCGTCTTCAATATCTTTTATCGAATTAATTAACTCATTTAACGATTGCCACATTTCGCGGCGTTCATAACGAATTTTATTCGGCGATTCGAACAAATGCTTGTCAAGCAAAGGGAATAAATACCTCTCTTCTTTCTCATAATGCTTTTTCATTTCCGATCCGACATACTTCACCGATTCTGCAATCTGCTGGAATGCCTCTCTTGAAAAACCATTTTTGTGAATCGACTCGATTGCTGTGATAATCTTTTCTAACTCCTGTAAACCGCGATCATGTTCATGACGTAAGATGTCTAAGGGATCGTGCGCTTGCATGTTTTCTTCATCCTGAGTTGGCGAGTGTAAAGCCCCGTTTGTTCTATTTGGTGTTCCGAATTTCATTTTACGATTGTTTTATCAGATGCTTTCTATAACTTTATAATCATCAATTCGTATGCCAGCAGAATTTCAAGTTATTGATGCCATTATCTTTTATTTTATCATTTTCTATTTAAAAAGAATGAAAGAAAAGTTTTCTTATTATTTATTGGCAATTACGCTTCTCACTCATGAAAAAGAAACTCAATTTTTCCTATCACGCATGAGAACGGTTAATGGCTGTTTTTTTCTCCGATTAGATCAGTGAAGAACAAGCAACTTTTTAGTTGCAGTGAGGTTTAAACCGGTGAGTCTGTAATAATAAACACCGGATGGAAAGTCTGCGAGGTTTGTCCAGCTTGCTTTGTAAACACCCACCGGGTTTATTTCATCAACAAGGGTCTTAATTTTCTGTCCAAGCAGATTATAGACAGTTAAGTTCACGTGCATCCGTGACGGAACCTCATAACTGATCGAAGTATGTGTCAGACATGGATTGGGATGATTTTGATTTAGAATAAAGTTTGGATGAAATTCTTCGATGACATCTTTTAGAATCCAACCGTCAGGATCTATTTGAATATTTTCGATAATCCGATTAACCGGAATATTAAATAATTGATCGAGAGAATTATTATAAACCGTGATTGTTGTATCCCACCCTGAGGCAATTAATTTTACATCGATAGGCATTATGAAGAAATAAGGATTATTGTTTAGGGCTGTTTGTTTTATATTAAGCGCTACAATATAGCCGCTTGATTCATCTTTCAAATCCCAATTTTTTGAGTAGCGCGGATAACCTTCACCATATATCCATTGATCGAAGAAATAGGTCAAATCTTTTCCGCTACTTTGTTCACAAACATTTTTAAAATCTTCAGTCGATGCGGTAGAGTATTTCAATTGAGGATGATTTGCATAATTAAACATCGCCCGAAAGAATATTGTATCTCCTAAAACATGCCGCAACATATGCAATACCGATGCCCCTTTCGCATAAACTCGTTTGACATCGAACAAAATTTTAACAGTTGTTGTGTCTTCAACATAAAGTGAACCCGATGCTTGACGTGCATTGCTCAATTGGTTTTGCATGTAGTTCCAATATGAGGATCGCCCGTATTTCCTTTCCAAATATAATGCTGTCGCATATTGAGCAAAACCTTCGTTGAGCCAAAGATCAGGCCAGGTTCGGCAGGTAATCATATCCCCGAACCATTGATGCGCAAGTTCGTGGGCGATTGTATTTTCGTTATATGTAGTTGTAGATGTCATTGTCTGATGTTCCATTGCGCCTCCTCTTCCAAAATCGGCATGACCGTATTTTTCATTTATGAATGGATAAAGACCAAACATGTCCGAAAATATTTCCAACATGCCAACGGTGCGAGGAAGATTTTCCAAAGCCGAATAAAGATTCTCCGGTAATACATAGTTCAATATCTCCATAGAATCGTTAGGGCTATATTTATACCAATTGGAAAATTGCTCATAATTTGTAATCGCAACCGAAATCAAATATGATGCAATAGGATACCGCTCTTGCCAGTGATGAGTTTTTGTTCCATCACCGTTAACTTTCACTGATACAAGTTTTCCGTTCGATCCGACTTTGAATGAAGAATCACAAGTTACAATAATATCTGCCGAGTCTGCTTTATCGGACGGATGATCTTTACATGGGAACCAATCACGCGCGCCGTATGGCTCACTCAGCGACCAAATCCAGGGAACATCTCCGTGTGCACCGAACATGAAACTTCCAAAACCAGTGCTTACCGGTAAACCCCGATAATAAATATCGATTGTAAGCCATTGACCTGCTGGAAAAACGAAATCAAGATTGATATTTAGTGATGCTGCTTCTTGTACGAAAGAATTTAACATTCCATCAACCTTCACAGAATCAACGTGCATCGAGTTCATTAAATCAAATACCAGCTTAGCCGAGAGCTGTCCCCGACATATTCCCTTGATAGTAACAATACCATTAAGAAGTTGGGGATTTGCTGTAATGATAAGATTCAGTCTATAATATGAAACATCAAACCATTCGCTTGCAACACTTTTTAGACCTTGAGGACCAAGACGGGAAGAATATCGATACTTTTCATCGTTGACAAAATCTTTTTCCTCTTGATTGATGAATGATGTAGAATGCTGAGCAAACAGTTGTAAATTAAAAAGGAGAACCACAATCATGATAAACCGTTTTATCACTCTTTTGATTCTCCTTCGATAAGATTGTTTTTTAAGGGTCAGAGTAGATGTATTATTTATTTCCCATTTTTTCTAACAATCTTTTACGCGTATATGCAATCAACCCGCCGGCATCAACAATTGCTTGTCGTGCTTTGGGCAACGGCTCAATAGGGAATGATTTGCCTCTCGTAACATTTACGACTTTATCCGGCAATATTTCCAGCTCGTCGCCTTCTGATGCTTCGATTGTCGGGCAAACAACAGTTTTCAAACCGAGGTTTACTGAATTCTGCAAAAATATTCTGGCGAATCCTTTGGCAACAATTATTAATTCATGCCCTTTGATTGTTGATACTGCCTGCTCGCGAGAAGAACCACATCCGAAATTCGCGCCGGCAACGATAACACTGTTTGGTGGAATTTCTTTGTTCTTCAATCGCTTGTTTAATTCAGTCATATCTGCAAAACAGTATTGCGGTGTTTCTGTTGGAAGAACTGTAGCCATGAATCTGCCGGGATAAATTATATCGGTTGAAATATCGTTCGACATTAACGCAACAACTTTTGATTTCTCTTGTGACATATTAATTTATTCCTCTCGGATCAGTTATTATTCCAGTGATTGCACTTGCGGCAGCAACGGCTGCAGAACAAAGATAGACTTCGGAATTCGGATTACCCTGTCTGCCTTTAAAGTTTCTATTTGTTGTAGAGAGTGAGACGTCGCCATCCGCTAACGCTCCTTGATGAACACCAAGACAGCAACCGCAATTTGAATTCATTATTACAGCGCCTGCATCCATTAAATCGGCTATGTAACCAACCTTAAGCGCTTCTCTGTAAATTCTCCACGATGCTGGGAACACCAACATGCGAAC
This sequence comes from Bacteroidota bacterium, assembly GCA_030019075.1. GTDB lineage: Bacteria > Bacteroidota > Ignavibacteria > UBA10030 > SZUA-254 > JASEHD01. Next base: position 1,024 of record JASEHD010000114.1, on the reverse strand, counting down.
ACCTTTTGCAACTTTTTTGCCTTTTAGAATTTTAGCAGCAACTTCTAAATCATCCAATCGGCCGTTTGTGCATGAGCCGATTACTATCTGATTCACTTTTATATTCATCACCTCATTAATCGACTTCACATTATCAACTGTATGTGGACATGCAATTTGAGGACTGAGTTTAGATACATCAATTTCAATCACTTGATCATATTTTGCATCAAGATCGGGTTTGAGTAACTCACACTTGAAATCAATTCCTGCTTCCTCTTTCAGATAGAGAAGCGTTTCTTCGTCCGGTGGGACGATTCCGGAAGTTGCGCCTGCTTCCACCGACATATTGGAAAGCGTCAAACGTCCAGACGTGCTCATGTTTTTGATTGTTTCACCATGAAACTCGAGAACTTTAAAATTAGCACCTTCAGCGGTTAGTTTCCCAATCAGATACAGGATCAAATCTTTGGGATAGACTTGATCGGGAAATTTTCCATTCACATTTACCTTGATTGTTCCCGGAACTTCAACATTGAGAACCGTGCCAAGTGTCCAAACACTTGCCATTTCCGTTGCACCGATACCGAATGCAAAAGTGCCAAGCGCGCCGTGACTTGTGGTATGGCTATCGGTTCCAACAATAACTGAACCGGGCAGAACGTATCCGTTTTCCGGCAGCACTTGGTGACAAATGCCGCCTTCATCGCCGCGAATGTCGTGGAATTTTGTAATTCCTTGTTTACCTACAAAGTCGCGGATCCTTTTTTGGTTGGTCGCGGTCTTTGAACTTTCTGCGGGTACGCGGTGATCGAAAATGATTGCGATCTTTGAAGCATCCCAAACTTTCAGCGGGATGCCGGTGTCTTTATATATTTCTGAAAATTGATTGATCACAAGGGCTGCATTTTCATGCGACATCGCCAGATCAACTTGCGGCTCCAGCACATCACCAGCTTTCACCGATGGCTGTCCTGTTGCCTTTGCAAGTATTTTTTCTACTAAAGTCATAGCCATAAATTATTTTACTCCTTTTTTCCTTTGT
>JASEHD010000113.1 GCA_030019075.1 Bacteroidota bacterium | reverse complement strand
CTAAGTGTTTGTCAAGTAGTAAGCATGAGTGCTGTTGTGAAGGCACTCCCAAAAGTCATACCTGTGCGTTATCACAATATGTTAAAGTTGAATCAAGAAGCTCTCGAGCGTGGTGAAAAATTAGTAATTGAAACAGCAACACCATTAGTATAATGGAGGGAATTATGAAACAAGATCCAAAATGTATCCATGGTTGTAAAGAATTTTGTACGGCATTAGAGATAGCGGCATTACGCGAAAAAGAAGCAATCCTGCAATATGATTCCATGCGTGATGAATGCGATTACCCAGACGTCAAAGCAATGTTGAATGAATTGATTATCCATAGGCAGAAATCCATTCGTTTGCTTGAAGAAGTAAAAATGCTGATGAAATCGAAGTTCGAAGTGCTTGGACAAATACAGGATGGATTCACAGCTTGAATATAAATTAATAATTATCAGAGAGTCGGATGCATAGACGCATCGAAGACAATCGAAACAACTATCGTCCTCGAATCATCGTATGGCGATTAACTCCTTGTGAGAAATTTCCCACAATCAATAGCGTATTACTTTCCCAGCATGAAATTCTCTCAATTATTGATAGTATCGCTCGGCTGTCGAAGCCAATTATAATTTTTACAGGTTCAAATTTATCGAACCGATGTGATTTGTTTGATATCGTGGGGTACGGCAACGCGCTTGGGCTCAAGATGATTGTTGAGCTATATCCTGAAGAGCTTACTGATGAGCTTTTAAAAGTTTATCGAATCTATGGTTCGCGTGTTTTCCGCCTCATCATTGATAACTGCGTCGTGGAGGATATAGAAGCCCGCTTTACGAACACAGGAAATTATATAAGATTGGAAAAAGCAATCCAAAGTCTCAGAGAATACGATTATGAGATACATTTAAGCTGTCGCGTTTTGCAGCCGGATTTACGAAAACTTGCATTTAATCTCGATTATGCATTTCGAAACAACGTAAATGGATTGTATTGCCACCTTAGATTCGACAAAGATGTACCGGAGATATTAATCAATGAGGATGAGATTTCTTCATTGGATGAATTCATTGGAAATATTTCGGAAATGAAATCGCTGCTGCCAAGCAACATGTATTTTTCTCCGCATTGCATTCGCTATTCACCATTTCCTAAAGATAGTCAATTTGAATTTGATCATTCCCGGGATGAATATCCCAATTGGATACATTTCTGTATGGCAGGACGTACTTTCGGATTCATATCCGAAGATGGAAAAGTTTATGTATGCAGCGGGATGTGTAAAGAAGTTGGAGATATGAGAGAAAATAATTATAATTTTGTACAGATTTGGTCTCACTCAAGCATAATAAAACGTTTAAGGGAGATATCACGGACGTGTGTGCAGACACGCCTCCTCTTCAAACAAGACCAAATTTTATATGATAATATAGATGAAATTACAAATGAAAAATTGGGTAAGAAATATGAAGAAGAAAAAGATCAAATTACAACACTCACTTGAAACCGGTCTCATTCACGGGAAGTCATTAACAAAAAAGTGGGACTTCAGTCATCATGTAGTTCCACCTATTTCCTCGTCTTGCACCTTCCGACTTGAATCTGCTAAGCGTGGAGCGTTAGGATTTGCCGAATTTGCTCATCATACTGACGATGCCTCTATTGCATCTCGAGCACCAATTTACATTTACGACCGCCTCGGCGAACCTAATAAGGAGGTTCTTGAAGAAAATCTCGCTGTTGCGGAAAAAGGAGATATAGCAGTTACTTTTTCAACCGGTATGGCAGCGGTATCTGCTGCATTAGGTTGCGTTACAGGAACAGATGATGAGATTATTGCACATAATCTTCTTTATGGTTGTACCTACTCATTATTGACAAATTGGTATCCGCGTTATAAAATTTTAACAAAGTTTGTTGATCTAAAAGATCCAAAAAATATACATCGACATATCAATCCCAAAACACGTGTTGTTTATTTTGAAACACCGGTAAATCCAACACTTGAGTTAATCGATATCCGGGCGATAGTAGAGGAAGTTAAGAAAGCTAACAAGAAACGTTCTAAAGAACGGAAGATTTTTGTTATCATTGATAATACATTTGCAAGCCCTTACTGTCAGCGACCACTGGAGTTCGGTATAGATTTCGTAATTGCTTCTTTGACAAAAAATATCTGTGGTTTTGGAACTGATATGGGTGGAGTAGTTGTTGGACCGAAGTGGGCATACGATATCCTTCTTCTTTACAGAAAAGATTTTGGCGGCGCACTTGCTGCGAAAAGTGCTTGGCCCCTGTTAGTTTATGGTTTGCCAAGCTTGCCGGTTCGTATGCGTCAGCAGATGATAAGCGCACATGCGATTGCGGCATTCCTCGAGAGTGACCCGCGTGTTGCATTCGTCAGTTATCCAGGGTTGAAATCTTTTCCACAGTACGAGTTGGCGCAACAACAAATGCGCGACTATGATGGCAAGTTTGCACCGGGGAGTCTTCTCTATTTCGCATTGAAAGGGAAAACACCAAAAGCCCGCCATGATCAAGGTGAAAAATTCATAAACTATATTGCAAAAAATGCCTACTCAATTACTCTCGCAGTTAGTCTTGGTCATATCCGTAGTTTGATCGAACATCCAAGCTCGATGACACACTCGGCTATTCCTCTTAGTGAGCAAGTAAAGAACGGCTTAGACCCCGGCGGCATTCGTCTTTCAATTGGTTTAGAAAAACCAGCCGATATTATACATGACTTAGCGAAAGCGTTAGATCGTTTGTAATTGATATTGGACTCAAGCAGAGAGTAATCAATGTGACATTACCTCCACTCATGCGTAACACCGGTTATTAACTGATGTTGCGCAGAACGATAAAATTCTTATCCGCATCACCGTAAACGGTGACGCTAGGACAATAAAAGTCGGATGAATCCGACTGTGTTCAACATATGCAGATAAAATTCAGCATTCTTAAGAATGCTTTGTTTGCATGAGCATTGCCGTTTACGGCAATGTAGTAACGAAGCATGATGAAAATAACCCTTGTGTAACACCAGTTATTAATTTGCTTTTCAGGGAGAAGAAAAATATCTTATTGTAATTATTACTACAAACCTTCAAAATGAATACTAACAATATTCTCAACCATCGTGAGTTGTACCGTTTGCCATGGAACTTATCCGATAACGCTATTTCGTGGCTCGAACCAACGTCGTCGTGTAACTTATCTTGCGATGGCTGTTATCGGGAAAATGTTCCCAATAGTCATAAATCGCTTGATGAAATCCGGGATGAACTTGAAACTTTTGAACGACTGCGTATAGCCGATGGTATTTCCATCGCTGGTGGTGATCCGCTGTTGCATCCGGATATTGTTGAGATTGTCAGAATGATCGCCCAGAAAGGCATTAAGCCAATCATAAATTCAAATGGCAATCCGCTTACAGTGGAACTTCTCAGAGAGTTAAAAAAAGCTGGTCTATTTGGTTTCACATTTCACATCGACAGCAAACAAGGGCGACCGAAGTGGAAAAACAAAAATGAAATCGAATTAAACGAGCTGCGATTGCAGTATGCAGAAATGCTTACTGAAGTCGGAAATATATCATGTTCTTTCAACTCGACTGTTTACGAAGATACACTTCAATATGTACCAGAGATGATTGATTGGGCTGCAAAAAATATAGATAAAGTTCAAGTGATGGTTTTTATAATCTTCCGCTTGGCTGTACCTAACCTGCCATTCGATTGGTATGCTGGAGCAAAAAAGATTGATATGAACGTGCTTGTATATTCTGATACGAAAGAAAAGAAAGTCGATCTAAAATCTCCTGAGGTAGTTGCAGAAATACAGAAACGCTTTCCTGAGTTTACACCATGTGCATATCTCAACGGTACTGAGAAACCTGATTCCTATAAATGGTTACTCACGGGTCGTATTGGTTCAAAAGAGAAAATCTACGGCTATACTGGTCCGAAGTTCATGGAAATTATGCAAACGTTTCATCATTTAGGAACGGGAAAATATTTAGCTTATGAGAAGCCGCAGCTAACGCGTAAAGGTCGCTCAATGCTTTTGCTTTCACCTTTCGATAAAGGTGTGAGAAAAATTACTAAAAATTATGTATCATCTCTCTTAACAAATCCGCTGCGGCTTTTTAAAGGAATTCACTACCAATCAATAATGATTATCCAACCGGTTGATTTTCTACCAAACGGTTACCAAAACATGTGCGATGGCTGTCCTGATATGACTATTTGGAAAGGCGAGTTAGTTTGGTCTTGCAGAATGGAGGAGTTAAAACATTTTGGCTGTTGGGTGAGAACCGTTCCTACTGATGGAGTGTGCAATCTTCATGCTAAAGTGAAAAAAGAATGATTGCGTCATGAGTATTTTGAAGAATCGAGTCTATACTCCCCTGCGGTGGCTTGGAACGATGTTGCAGTCGGTGCAGCTCGCATCATGCATGCTTATTCTTCTCTCACTTAGCAGCCTTACACCCTCATACTCCCAAGTCCAACCATTATCCGAATACACTCATCAAGCGTGGAGTGTAGAACAAGGCTTCACGCAGTATATGATTACTGCTATCGCTCGTACACGGGATGGCTATCTCTGGCTCGGGACGGGTGATGGGCTGGTGCGCTTCGATGGTGTGCAATTTACACTCTTCGATCATCGAAACACACCAGCGATAAAGTCAAACTATATCAAAGCACTCTGTGAAGACGAGAACGGAACTCTTTGGATAGGATGTTATAACGGCGGCATTCTCCACCATCGAGACCAGAACTTTTCACTCGCTGGTATACCAGACGGGATTCAACAAACTAAAATATTCTCAATGCATTATAGTGCGGAAGATGATTTGTGGGTGGGTACGGACAGCGGGTTGTTTGCGATGTCGATTCCAAGTGCCAATCGCTTCACTGACATCATCATTGACCAACCAAGGAGGTATCCACCTTTAGATCAGGAGATTAAAGCAATTAGTGAAGGGCCTGAAGGCACGATCTATGCAGTGGAGTCGTCTTCAAAAATCATGAAAAAGTCATTACGGGAAAGAACGTTTACAACTGTATGCGAAAAAGTTGAAGAAATTTTTTCTATCTTTGTCAGCCGAAACAACAAAGTCTGGATTGGCAGCAATAAAGGCTTATTTGTTTTACAAGACAGCGGTCTCACCCGTTACAAAGCCGCAAACGGTTTTCTTCGTTCATGGGTCGAAACCTTCTATGAAGATCGCGAAGGAAATCTCTGGATTGGAACGATCGGCGATGGGCTTTGGAAATTGGAGAACAACATCTTCAAAAGATTCTCCCGTGCTGAAGGATTATCGAGCGATCGGGTGAGCTCGTTGTTTGAGGATGACGAAGGGAATCTCTGGATTGGAACCCGGGGCGGCGGATTGAATCGCTTGCGAAAGAAAGCAGTTACCACATATTCAAAAGAAGATGGACTTTTAGATGACCACGTCTCTTCCGTGATCGAGGATCGCAGCGGCGTTATGTGGATCGGAACGAAAAAAGGTCTTAACTCTCTTCGCTTAACGCAACACGGTCCTGAGATCGGATCTTATCTCCTTTCACCAGTTGAGCGTGAAAATATTGTCCGAAGCGTTGTTGAAGAAAGTCACGGAAGACTGTGGGTTGCCACTGAGGAAATGGTCTGGCGGCTTAGCGGCAAAACATTTATCCCAGCACTGCGAGCACAACGGATGCGGACGCTGCTTTTTGACAGCGACAATAATCTCTGGATCGGCGGCACTAACCAAGGGGGGTTAGTTCAGTTGAATGCTAACGGCATCACATACTTGATCGAAAAGAGTGGCACTGTGGATCGTGTTGATTCGCTGCCTGATAGAGCTGGGCATCTCGAGTTCATCAAGGCGATTATTATTGATAAAGATGGTACTTTTTGGCTTGGCACAAATGGAGGATTAGTCCGCATCCAGTCCCGAAGGGATGCCCGCCTGCCATCTGTCGGGCAGGGATTCCCACGTGATTCGGTTGTCCTTTTCAATGAAAATCAAGGGCTGATCGGAAACGCTGTGCTTACCCTCCATTACGACGAGCAAGGTGTCTTATGGATTTCTGTGTACGGATATGGTCTCTACCGTTTGAATCCGGAACACGCTGTGCATCGCTTTTCTCGCATCTCAAAGGATGATGGGTTGTTTGATAACACTCTCTATTCTATTCTCGAAGATGATCAGGGACGGATGTGGTTTGGAAGCAATCTCGGAATTTTTTCTATCCGCAAACAGGAACTGCACGATTTCTGCGATGTGAAAATCTCCGAGGTTCACCCTGTCGTGTATGGAATCGCCGAAGGAATGAAAAGTCTTGAATGCAATGGTGGGAACCAGCCATCGGCGTGGAAGTCGAGAGATGGACGGTTGTGGTTTCCTACTGTGGAAGGTGTTGTCGTGATTGATCCCAACCGACCGCACACGGCAGCCCCCGCGCCTCGTGTCTATTTCGAGCAGCTCATTGCCGACGACTCATCATACACCGTTCAATCGAATTTAACACTGCCTGCCGGCACGCGTAAGCTCACCTTCGCCTATACTGGAATTTCATTCACATCCCCAACGATGGTTCGGTTTAAGTACAAAATTGACGTTATTGATCACGACTGGCACAGCGCCGGCTTTCAACGAAATATATCATACGTGAACATCCCGCCTGGGACGTATACCATTCGAGTCATTGCAGCCAATAACGAAGGTCTGTGGAACACTGAGGGAGCGGCGATCTCGTTCACCATTCTTCCTCACCTGTGGGAGCGGACGTGGGTTCAACTGCTTGCGGGTGTCGTTCTTCTCGCTGCTTTCACTGTAAGCGTTCGCAAGATCGCTTTGAGCAAGCAGCGGCGGAGAATGCAAGCTTTGCAGCAAGAATATGCATTAGAAAGAGAGCGATCTCGCATCTCGCGCGACATGCACGATGAAGTAGGCGCTTCGCTGACAAAACTTATGGTGATGAGCGAATTTCTCCGCGAACGCCGCAACGACCAATCGATGGTCAAACAATATGCAGCACAAATCTCGAAAGAATCCCGTGAGGTAATCCAGAAACTTGATGAAATTATCTGGTTTATTAACCCGAAGCACAACACGCTTGAAAGTCTTTTGGCACATCTAAGACGTTACCTCGGCGAGTATTTTGCGGCTGCCGATATTCGCATCCGTTTCGACTTTCCCTTAGATGTTCCACCGACACCGATCTCAGCAACCCTGCGGCAGAACGTTTACCTTGTGCTTAAAGAGGCTGCTAACAATGTTATTAAGTATGCCTCTGCCTCAGAGGTGTATGCCGCAGCCCATCTTCAAGAGGATTCGATAACAATTATTTTTTCTGACAACGGCAATGGCTTTTCAGTGGAAGATGCTTATAAGCTCGGACGCGGCATTACGAACATGCGTAAGCGGATTGAAGATGTCGGAGGAACTTTATTGATTGTCTCTCAACAGAATACTGGAACGAGGATCGAAGTAAGCGTAACTCTGCAATGAGTACACTTTACTAATTTCAGATTCCCCATCTTTCCGGGGCTGACCAAAAAGCCCAGGGTCATGCTGAAATGCTTTTGTTCAGCATCTAATTGAAGCCTGCTCGGTTCAGATTCCGATCCCGCTCAGAGAGCGGGACGGAATGACGTCTTTGTTTACTTTTTGGTCACCTTCAGGAGCGAAGCAGCTTCATAAAAAATACGCAATTCTTCGTATTGCCTTTTACGTTTATTTAAGCTATTTTTTTATCGTAGTGTATTAAATCTCTTTCGTTAGAACAACAGAATGAAATCAAGTCCAGTTACCGTAGCAGTTGTCGAAGATCAATCCGACTATCGCAAATATATTGAAGCAGTATCCAATGCAGAAAAAGGATTCCGCTGTGTTGGATCGTACATAACTGGTGAAGATGCGCTTCGCTCCATACCCGCACTCAAACCTGATGTTGTCCTTATGGATATCAATCTGCCGGGCATGAGCGGCATCGAGTGTGTGAAACAGCTTAAAGCCCTCTCCCCGTCTCTCCAGATTATGATGCTCACAATGTTTGAAAACGACGAGAGCGTCTTCAATTCATTGCTTGCGGGGGCAACCGGCTACATCGTCAAACGTGCATCGCAAAGGGAAATACTGAAGGCGATTAAGGATTTATATCTTGGCGGCTCTCCCATGTCCAGCGACATTGCCCGGAAAGTTGTGCGAGCATTTCAACAGTTTAAAATAAAACCCATTTCTGCAACCGAAGATGAGCAGCTCACCAAACGCGAAGAAGAAATCCTCTCCTATCTTTCCGGGGGACATCACTACCAAGAAATCGCCGATGCACTATTCATCAGCTACGACACCGTCCGGACGCACATTCAGCATATTTACAAGAAACTGCATGTACATTCACGCAGCGAGGCAATGATTAAGACACTTAAACACTAATTTACTATTTCAATAACAATTTTATAGGAGATATTACCATGAAGACAAATCATATTTTACTAATTGCTGTCATCTGCATTCTTGTGGGAATCCCTGCCCGACAGATGGCAGGCGGGCATCCCTTCGGGACAGGTGGCGGGATTGCTTTGGGACAAGATTGTCCCAACAACATCATCCAGAACTGGAGTTTCATCAATGGCGCCGTACAAGGGGCAATGCCTTCACCCGGCGCAACTTCTAATTGGACAGCAGCGTACAGGTCGCCCGATGTCCACATTGTTGATGGCTGTGGAGACCCTGCGTATATCGGGATGTGGGGTAATCGTGTTGTCGGTGAAGCGATCCAGCAAACGCTTGCCACTCCTTTTATTCCAGGTGGAACGTATTCCATTTCATTTTGTGCGCGGTGGATTCAAAATCCAGTTCGTCCTTATCCTCCACAGTTTGAGTTCCGTGCCTCGAACGTACCGCTGACCAGCCCCCAGGACCCGAACGGTGTGCTCATTGGTGTGTCACTTCCAGTAACATCCGCTGACTGGGTGACGCCGGTAACGATTCCAAACTGGACTAACACCACAGGAACATCATTTTTAATTCTCACCATCAGTTCGACAAATCAGTCAAGCGCAGAGCATGGTGATTCAACTTCGTATGGACATATTGATAGAATTTGTGTGCAGCAATGTACACCCGGCATTGACAGCATCCGGACACTGACGATGACGGTCTGCGATAACAGCGGTTGTGTAACCCTTGCACCGGATGGAACGACTCTTCCGTCTCAAAGCGGTGTTCAAATAGCCGGAGGTTTTAGGTTCGTGCTTTGTGAAGGCGGAAGTGTTGCCCTGAGTTTTACGCTCCCCTCTTCACTGAATTGTTCACCTTCTGGCATGATGATACCGGTGATGTTCTCAAGCGTTTTAGCAGGATGGAACACGACGGGATTTTCGAGTCCACCGACTAATTTTTTTAATCCTCAATTGCCGGTCTCAATTCCTGTCTTTCCAGACCAGCCCATCTATGTATTTCTTGGCATGACTGTCTGTATCCCGGAGGGAATATCGCCGGGAAGCTGTGACGGTACAGCCCTGGTGTCATATCAATATGGAGGTGGTCTTGCGAAGCTTGGCGGGTCATTGCAACAGCAACCAATGGAAATGGCAGTTTTGGTCAACATCCTACCTAGTGAACCTATATCTGTTGAGCGGAATCACTATAAGACCTGGAGGGTTGAACCACTGCCGTTCAATGCAAAGGTCAATGTCCAGGATCAGTTTATGCGAGACAGCTTGCGGCTGGTCGGGATAGAATTCCTTTCGAACCCAGTCAAAAAGATCCATCCACCCGACACCTTCAATATCGTAAAGCCTAACGATCACCTGACCTGGTATCGGGCAGTGGGAAGGAATACCTTGTTGACGGTAGGATACGTCAATCAGTTTGAGTCCACAGCAGTTTCCATAGACTCCGTGAAGTATTTGTTAGTTCCTACCCAAAAGCGGCCACACACTCCTCCGGATAGTTTGGATCACTACAAGGCATACCGGATTAAGAATCCCAAGACGTTTCGTGGCCCGATCACACTGAACGACCAGTTCGACATTCACTATGGATTGCCTGAATTAATAGATTCTCTTAAGCCCGTGTACTTCCTCACGCCGGCACTGAAGAACATGGAACTGCCGATGTTGTACGACTCTGTGAC
>JASEHD010000112.1:8015-10161 GCA_030019075.1 Bacteroidota bacterium | reverse complement strand
TGTTTTATGCCTTGAACACACGGGCGAGAAAAGAACCTGGTTTTCTGACGAGCAAGCTTTTGCCAGTATGGCAGCAACTCTATTAGCACAGACCTTCACAAATAAAGAGCGCAAGTTGGCGGAAAACCAGCTAAAGTACAGAGAAGAGTGGGAACGATTATTCGCAGCCAGCTCTAATCGTTTTGTCAATATCCATATTGAAGAAATAGATTCGGAAATAAACAGAGCACTTTTAGAAATTGGAAAATTTACCGACGTTGATCGCAGCTATATTTTCCAATTTGTCGATGATGGAAAAAAGATGAATAATATTTTTGAGTGGTGCAATGAAGGCGTAGAACCACAAAAAGATAATTTACAAGGATTGCCATCGGACATTTTCCCATGGTGGATGGGAAAATTGAACAAGCATGAAAATATCATCATACAGAGAGTAGCCGATTTACCACCCGATGCCAAAGCTGAAAGAGATATTTTGCAATCGCAGAACATTCGGTCATTAGTTGTGCTGCCAATGGTTTATGCTAATTCTTTAATTGGATTCCTCGGCTTCGATTCCACGAAAAAGGAGAGAACATGGCCGGAACACATTGTTAATATATTGAAAATTATGGGAGATACATTCGCCGGAATTTTAGAGCGGAAGCGTGCGGAAGAAAAAATCCACAAGAGTGAAGAGATGTTCTCAATCATCTTCAAAAAAGCCCCCTACGCTGCTTCACTTGTAAGTATTCCGGAACAAGTGATCGAAGAAATAAATGAAACACACGAATGGCTCTTCGGATATTCGCGAGAGGAAGTCGTTGGCAAGAGAGCCGACATGCTGGACATGTGCTTCGATCCGGAGCAACGGAAACGCATCGGGACTTTGATTCGTCAACAGGGTTTTGTTCGAAACGCGGAATTAACGTTTCGCACAAAATCACATGCCGTGATTCATATTCTGTTGAACGCAGAACCTGTGCAGATCGGCGGTAAGAGCTTCCTTCTGACAACCGCCCAAGATATCACCGAACGCAAACGGGCGGAGGCGGAGTTGCTCGAGAGCGAAGAGCGCTGGTCGTTCGCCCTTGAAGGCGGCGGCGACGGCGTGTGGGACTGGAACACGCAGACCAACCAGGTCTTCTTCTCCAGGCGATGGAAGGAGATGCTGGGCTTCGAAGAACACGAGATAGGCAACACCCTAGACGATTGGTCCAGGCGCGTTCATCCCGACGACATCGGCTGGGTAATGGAGGAGACCCAAAAGCACTTCAGAGGCGAAACGCCGGTCTACGTCTCGGAGCACCGCGTGTCCTGTAAGGATGGAACGTATAAATGGATTCTGGGTCGGGGCAAGGTGATATCCTGGAACGGCGATGGAAAGCCACTACGGGTCGTGGGCACGCACACCGACATCACCGAGCGCAAACAAATGGAAAATGCACTAAGAGAGTCTGAAGAAAAGTATAAAACTATCGTCGAGAATACACACGACCTAATCTATACCTGCACTGTAGATGGAACGATTACATTCATAAATCCAAATGTTGCACAATATGGATTTACCCAAGATGATATTATTGGTCATAATATCATAGAGTTTATACATCCCGATGACATAGAGAGAGTCATGATAGATTTTGAGAAGATGATAAAAACGGGAATCGAATTTACAACTGAAGGAAGATTATTGAAAAAAGACGGTAGTTTTATTTATGCCGAAGAAATACATAAAATTACCTGGGTAGATGGAAAACCAGCACAGCTTACAGGAGTTATTCGCGATATTACCGAACGCAAACTTGCCGAATTAGACCTGCAAGAAAGCGAACGCAAGATATCTACTCTAATCGGAAATTTACCGGGTATGGCTTACCGCTGTGCGAACGATCGAGATTGGACAATGGAATATGTAAGCCCTGGTTTCTACGAACTGACTGGTTATCAACCAGAGGATTTAATTGACAATAATAAACTTTCCTTCAACGATCTTATTGATGAAAATTATCGTGAACAACTATGGGATAAATGGCAGGAAGTGTTAAGAGATAAAAAAAATATTCCAGGATGAATATATAATCAAAACAGCCGATGGTAAGCATAAATGGGTGTGGGAACAGGGTTGTGGGATCTATTCTGAAAATGGGGAAGTGATTGCGCTTGA
>JASEHD010000112.1:0-8005 GCA_030019075.1 Bacteroidota bacterium | reverse complement strand
TGCGCTTGAAGGATTAATAATTGATATAACTGAACGCAAGCAGGTAGAAGAAGCTTTACAAAAATCGGAAGATAAATACCGCACACTCTTCAGTAGAATGATGGATGGAGTGTATCGTAGCACCCATGAGGGCAAGTTCATTTAAATCAATGATGCAATGGTTAAGATGTTCGGTTATTCGAGCAGGGAAGAGATGCTTAACGTTGATATTAAGAAAGAACTGTACTTTGAGCCATCAGACAGAGATAGTTTATACTTGGCTACAAATCAGGTGAGGACAGAAATTTTCAGAATGCGCCGCAAAGACGGCTCCGAGATTTGGGTCGAAGATCATGGACAGTATGTCCACAATGAGAAAGGAAATGTAATTTACCACGAAGGAATTCTGAGAGATGTAACGGATCGGTTACAAGCTTTACAGCAACTCAATTTGCAATCCTCGGCTCTCGAATCTACTGCTAACTCAATCGTAATCACTGATAGAGATGGAAATATCCAATGGGTAAATCCTGCTTTTACGAATATGACGGGATACACGTTTGAGGAAGTTCGATATAAGAATCTACGTGTCTTAGAATCAGGGAAACAAGATGATGCGTTTTATAAAAATCTCTGGGATACAATCATTTCAGGTAAAGTATGGCATGGTGAGATAATTAATAAACGAAAAGATGGGACTCTATATAATGAGGAGATGACGATAACTCCGGTTAGAGGTAAAACGGGAGAGATTGAAAATTTCATAGCAATCAAACAGGATATAACGCAAAAGAAATTGGTTGAAACTCAGCTACTGCATTCACAGCGTATGGAGAGTATCGGCGTTTTGGCGGGTGGTATTGCACATGATTTAAATAATGTGTTAGCACCTATATTAATGTCCATTGGAATACTCGAAAGAAATACAACCGAACAGCAAAAGCGTATGCTCGAGATGCTCAGGTCGAGCGCGCAAAGAGGGGCAGAGATAGTAAAGCAGGTATTGACATTTTCCAGGGGAATGGAAGGTGAAAAAGCGCTCATACAACTCAAACATACGCTGCGTGAAATTGAAACGTTTACTAAACAAACATTTCCTAAGGATATCGAAATCCAAAGTGAGGTACCGAAGAATCTTTGGACTATTTTAGGTGATTCGACTAAGGTTCATCAAGTTTTATTGAACTTAGCCATCAATGCACGCGATGCTATGCCGAAAGGCGGAAAGCTTACAATCACTTCCTCGAATATCATTATCGATCAGTATTATAAAGAGATGCATCATGATGCAAAAGTTGGTCCTTATATTCAAATCAGAGTTGCAGATAACGGGACCGGTATACCACCAGAGATCATTGATAAAATCTTCGATCCTTTCTTTACAACAAAAGAAGTTGGTACAGGAACCGGCTTGGGACTTTCTACAGTCATGGGAATTGTGAAGAGCCACAACGGTTTCTTGAATGTTTACAGCGAAGTAAGCAGGGGAACCGAGTTCAAAGTCTATTTGCCTGCTATTGAAACACAAGAGACTAACGAGGCAGTTTTAGCAAATGGTGGATTGCCCAAAGGAAATGGTGAACTTATTCTTGTTGTTGATGACGAAACGGCTATATGCGAGATAACAAAATCAACATTGGAATCTTATGGATATAACGTGATCACCGCAAACGATGGTGTAGAAGCAGTAACGATGGTTGTACAGAACAGGAAAGAAATCAAAGTAGTCATAACCGACATGGCAATGCCGAATATGGGTGGCGCTATCTTGATTCGCGCACTCGGAAAAATTGAGCCGGGGTTGAAGATTATTGCGGCGATCGGACTCGTTACCAAAAAGCATGAAGTTGAAGAATTGAGCTCGTCCATTATAGCATTCCTGAAAAAACCATACACAGCCGATGTACTTCTAACAACATTGCACAAGGTGCTGGGATAAACTTAGAGAAACAATCAGTTTGGCTTGTTGGGAGGGAAGTCACCTCACAGCCTTCAGAGCAAACTGCACATTCGGGAGTTGAGCTCCCTCACAACAAGGAATAATCTGCTGGGAGTGAGTTCTACTCACGACCTTCGAGTACCTTTGGGAGCGGGAATCCCTCACTGCGGGTAATGTGTTGGAAGTGAGTCGCATTTAGGCACATCTTCGGAAGTGCCTACCCGTCTATGCTGCCATCACTCCATAAATCCAATACTCCATCTTTCTTTTACTCATTTTGTTTTATGTGCTATTATGTGTAATTTAATGTATGATAAAGATGTCCAGAGATGAAATAATTGAAATATTGACTGAACTTTTTCTGAAAAAAGAAGACATTGTACTTGGGTATCTATTCGGCTCGATTGCTGAGAATAAAACTCACAAATTTAGCGATGTAGATGTAGCGATTTATGTCAAAGATTTTCAAAAAGAAAAAGAATTCGATTATAAACTTGAATTAATTGGGAAATTAAATACTTGTTTGCAATCAGATAACGTAGATTTAGTAATAATGAATAATGCATCCCCGACTTTGGTCCATCGGATACTACATTATGGGATCATCTTGAAATGCTCGGATGAAGGATTTCGTATGAGATATCTGATTAGGAGTTATAAGGAATATGAGGATGCTCAGCATTTGTTGAAAATCCAAAATGAATACCGGAATAAACGATTAATGAGCTATGTTGAATCATGATTTCATCGAAAAGGCATTTTCGGATATCGATAGGAATCTGACAATTCTCAGGAAACATCGGAGTATCACTGTCGAACAATTAGAGCGGGACACAGAACTTCTTTGGATGGTATCGCATGGATTGCAGTTGACGGTTCAAGCCCTGATAGATATTGGAACACATATGTTATCCAATGTCGCAACTGATCGCTGGGAAAAATATACGGAGATACCATTATTATTATTCGAACACAAAATAATCTCCGATAAATCATCCAAGAGTCTTATTGAAATGATTAAAATGCGTAACGTGCTTGCTCACGAATATCTCTTCATTGAAGCAAGCAAAGTTGCCAATGTGTTGAATAATCATCTTGAAGATATCCCTGCAATTGTCATCGAGTATCAAAGCTACTTTCAGAAGCCACTTTAAAAAGATATTATGTTCGAAGACGTAAAAGATAAATTAAAAGAACTTGAAGCAAAATTAACTTCTCTCCGGGGGTATCTTTGACCTTGATACAAAGGAAAAAGAAATAGCCGACCTCGAAGCGAAAGCACACGCCCCAGATTTCTGGAACGACAACATTGCTGCACAAAAAGTGATGCAGCAAATCAACAAACGTAAGTCTTGGATTGATGCGTGGACTTCCATTCAACGAAAGTTTCATGATGCACAAACACTTCTTGAATTAGCTGTAGAAGCATCGGATGAATCTTATGAAAGTGAAATCCAATCTGAGATCGCTGATATAGAAAAAGCTTTAGATGATCTTGAATTCCGCAATATGCTCAGCGGTGAAGATGATGAAAAGAATTGCATTCTAACTATTCATGCAGGTGCCGGCGGAACGGAAGCACAAGATTGGGCTGAAATGCTACTGCGTATGTATCTGCGCTGGTCTGAGCGTAGAGGTTTTAAAACATTTCTGCTGGATGAGTTACCAGGGGAGGGTGCTGGATTGAAAAGTGTTACTATAGAAGTTCAGGGACAATATGCGTACGGTTACTTAAAGGCAGAAAGTGGTGTTCATCGGTTGGTTCGTATATCGCCGTTCGATTCAAATGCACGGCGACATACTTCGTTTGTCTCGATCTTTGTTTATCCTGAAATTGAAGATGACGTAGAAATCGAGATCAATCCTGCTGATATTGAGGTTGGAACATACCGTGCTGGCGGCAAGGGCGGACAGAACGTCAACAAGGTTGAAACTGCAGTGCGTATTAAGCATATCCCTAGCGGTGTTGTAGTTGCTTGCCAGCAGGAGCGCTCACAATTTCAAAATAAAGAACGCGCGTTGAAGATGTTGAAATCGCGCCTGTATCAGTTGAGGAAGGAAGATGAAGAAGCGCGGCTTGCAACAATCGAAAGCACAAAAAAGAAAATCGAGTGGGGTAGTCAGATTCGTTCATATGTTTTCCATCCATATAACATGGTGAAAGATCACCGCACGGATGTTGAGACAAGCAACACTCAAGCTGTAATGGATGGTGATATTGATGAATTCATCAAAGCATACTTAATGGAATATGGGAAACAAAGCCATTAGGGGATTTGGGATTTGGGATTTGGGATTTCGGATTTCGGATTTCAGGTTTCGGATATTCGATGTCGGAGTTGCTTTACATTGAATCTATCTTGGTTCATAGCAAAAAGGTACATTCAAACCAACCGCAGGAATGGTTTTCTATCATTTATCACAACAATAGCTATTTTAGGTGTGATGCTTGGAACGGCTGCTCTTATCATTACTCTTTCGGTTTTGGATGGATTTGAAAAAGAAATAAAAGAGAAAGTAATCGCTTTCACTTCTCACATCGAAGTTCGCGGTTTCCAGAATAAAACACTTTCCGATTATCGACAATCAATAGAAAATCTGAAGAAAGAAATTCCAAATGTAAAAGCGATATCACCTTTTGCAGCTCGTGAAGGCATGATACGCTTCAAAGATGCTGTTGATGGAATATACTTGCGCGGAATCGATCCATCCATAGATGTTCTAACTTCTCGCCAGCACATCGTTGCAGGGGAATTTCTTTCCGCATCAACAGAGGGCTCGCGTGAGATTGTTATCGGACGAAAGCTTGCCAATCGTTTGAATGTAGAAGTTGGAGATAAACTGGTTGTATTTGCCCTGCCCTCCGATAATTCATTACAACCGCGGGCTATGCAATTTCAGCTTGCCGGAATTTATGAATCAGGGATGGCCGAATTTGACGACATATATGCTTACACGAACCTAAAGGATGCGCAGCAGTTGTTTCAGTTAGGCGAAGGTGTGTCGGGTTATGATGTATTAGTGAACGATATTGCAAATGTAGATGAGACTGCTCGACAAATCCAACATCTGCTTGGATATCCGCATTATTCTCGTACTGTTTTTCAACTTTACCGGAATCTCTTCTCCTGGATCGAATTGCAGAAGAAAATGTCTCCAATTCTTCTAAGCTTAATCATTGTTGTTGCCACAGTTAATATCATTGGGACGTTGCTGATGTTCGTTTTAGAAAAGATGAAAGCTATAGCGATTTTAAAATCTCTTGGTGCTGGTCCGAAGCTGATTAGGAAAATATTCCGATTGCAGGGATTAGCGATTGCCGTATCAGGTATCGTGCTGGGTAATTTGCTCGCTTATATCTTGTGTTATCTTCAATTGAAGTTTAAGATTATCTCATTGCCTTCCGATATCTATTACATGGATGCCGCCCCTATTTTAATCAGACCGGAAAATTTTATAATTGTTACGATCGCTGCGTTATTATTGTGTATGATGACAACCTTGATTCCGACCAGAGCGGCATCGAAGTTAGAACCTGTAACTGCATTAAGGTTCGGTTGAGCTATGAACTTAATTGAACTATTTATTGCTAGACGATATTTGACATCGAAAAGGAAAGTGCGTTTCATTAACGTCATCGGTTATATCTCGGTTGCTGGAATCACGTTAGGTGTGGCAGCACTCCTGATCGCACTTTCTGTGTTCAATGGCTTTAGCAGTGTGGTAACATCTGTGCTTGTTGGATTTGATCCCCATCTGCGAATCGAGAAAAAAGGAAACATTACATCGGAAGAATATAAAACGATTGAGAACATTCTAAAACCTAATTCAAAGATTCAGGCATTCTCAGCGTTCGTAACGGGTAAAGCGATGCTCACTACTGGTTCTTTCAATAAGGTAGTTTTTATTCGTGGTGTTGATGAGAAACGTATAGTTGAAGTCTCTGGATTGAATGAAAAAATTGTCTTGGGATCGTTAACATTCGAAAACTCAAACGAAGTACCGGGAATCGTAATCGGTCTCACGCTTGCTGACCGACTGTCTTCGATCATTGGTAATGAAATTATAATTTATAATCCATATAATATCCAAACCGCACTTAGAGGAATTAGTGTTCCACAAGGATCGAAATTCAGTGTAACTGGTATTTATGAATCCAATAATAAAGATTATGACGCAAATTATGCGTATATTTCACTTCCAATGTCACAGCAGATGTATAATCTTGAAGATAAATATAATGGGATTGAGATAAGACTCCATGACTTCAATCAGGCAGAAGATGTAAAAGATGAGCTGACGAAGCAGTTATCCGTCGACTTTTCAGTATCTACCTGGTACGATCTTCATAAAAGTTTGTATTCGGTGATGAAAATTGAGAGATGGTCGGCGTATATTCTACTGAGCTTAATAATCCTGGTAGCGACTTTCAATATGCTCGGTTCTTTAACGATGGGTGTGATCGAAAAACAACGGGACATAAGCGTTTTGAAGGCGATGGGGATGACTTCACGGAATATCGTTCGATTGTTTATGGTAGAAGGTGTTTTCATCGGAGTAATTGGAACGGTGTTGGGTGTTATTATCGGTCTCGTCGTGCTTTATCTTCAGATCCATTATCAATTCTTTCCGTTGGATCCGACGATTTATATCATACCTGCGATCCCGGTCGAAATTCGATGGACAGATTTTATTACGATTGCTTTTGCTTCGCTTGGGCTTTCATCCATTGCGGGATATTATCCGGCGCGCCGTGCTGCTTCAATTCAACCAGCCGCTGGGCTTAGGTGGGAATAAAATGATGCAGCCAATTCTACATTGCACAAACATACATAAAATATTTTCACTTGATAAAAAAGAATCATCTAAACTTCACGTTCTGAAGGGAATCAATTTCGAGGTTATTGAGGGAGAGATCGTTTCCATTGTCGGTGCATCTGGATCAGGGAAGAGTACTTTACTACACATTTTAGGTGGTCTCGATAAACCAACCGAAGGAAAAGTATTCTGGATGGAGAATGATATTTCATTATTTAACGATGAGAAACTTGCTAAACAGCGGATTGCCCATGTCGGATTCGTGTTTCAATTTCATCACCTGCTGCCGGAGTTTACGGCGGTTGAAAATGTCATGATACCAATGATGATCAACGGCAGATTAAGGTATGAAGCAGAAAAAGAAGCTGGGGAGATATTAGCAAAAGTCGAGCTCACATCACGCATGCACCACAAGCCATCAGAGCTTTCCGGCGGTGAGCAGCAGCGTGTTGCAGTAGCACGTGCGCTTGCTAATAAGCCCAAGATAGTTTTTGCCGATGAACCGACCGGTAATCTCGATTCCGTCAATAGTCAACAGATACAAGAGTTGTTGGCTGAGTTAAATAAAAATGATAAGCAAACCTTCGTAATCGTAACGCATAACGAGAAGTTTGCAGAACAATCCGATCGGGTGTTCAGGATGGTAGATGGAAAATTATTGCAGATTTGATGAATATAAACTTTTTTAATAAATTGTTTAATAGTTGAATATAGAGGTTATTTATGGCAAAAGTTGATAAAACAAAATACATGAAAAAAGCAAAACAGGATGCGATATTTCCATTCGAGCGCGAGAATTACATTATTCTTGGGATCGGCTTAATAGTTATTGTTCTTGGATATATCGCTCTCGCTGGAAATACCGTAGAAGGTTTTTCGCAGCTTACAGTGGCGCCAGTCCTGCTTGTCCTTGGATATTGTGTAATCATTCCGTTCGGTATTATGTATCGCAAGAAAGTGAAAGCCCCAAAGCCCGATCAAACACAAACCGCTAAGCAAGCTCAGTAAGCGTATCGTTCATGTATGAGAACGTTGTTAAAATATCTTCTCATTGTGTTAAGCTTTTGTGTCTTATCGCTGATTTCTTTTCATTGTAAATTTTCGAGAGAAAAGCAGGACTTGTTAAATCGGGTCGATAGTTTAACTCGTGATACATCAAAGCCCGCATACAATCCATACAAAGTAGGGCAAGGAACAAAAATTTACGATCAGCAGCGGGAAGTTTTAGGAAATTTAGATAGTCTTGTTACGCCGCAACAACAGATACCA
>JASEHD010000111.1 GCA_030019075.1 Bacteroidota bacterium | reverse complement strand
GAAAAAAATACGCGCGTCGCAAATCTTGAAGAACTCGGATTCTCAATAGAGAATCTGGAAAAAATCCGCAAGGTACTTCGCAGACCCAATGGATTATTCATAGTAACTGGTCCATCCGGCTCTGGTAAAAGCACAACAATATACGCTGCAGTAAATGATATTCAGACGGTCGAAAAAAATGTTATTACAGTTGAAAATCCGGTAGAGTATAAACTCGACTACGCCTCTCAAGTTTCAACATCTTCCGATAAAAGTTTTACATTTGTTGAAGCTTTAAAGGCAATCCTGCGTCAAAATCCGAATGTCATTATGCTCGGAGAAATTCGTGATGCAGAAACCGGTATTGTCGCCGCAGAAGCAGCACTCACGGGTAATTTAGTCCTTAGCACCATTTTAGCGGGCGATGCGGTAGGAGCTATCTTCCGTCTGTTAAGTCTCGGCGTCCCACCTTATTGGGTCGCTTCAACACTCATAGGTGTTTTATATCAACAACTTGTTCGGAAAATTTGTGATGCCTGCAAGGAAGAATATCAACCGACAGCCCAAGAGGATATTTCATTTGTAAATATGATTTCAGGACAATCAAAATATTTCCGAGGACGGGGATGTGAGAAATGTGACGGAAGCGGATACCATGGTCGAACCGCAATTCAAGAAATTCTTATGTTAAACGATCAAATTAGAGATCTGATTTATCAGAACGCATCTATGATGAAGATCAAAGAAGCTGCCCGACTTATGGGATTTGAAAACGTTTTTCAAGATGGAATAAAAAAAATCACATCGGGAACTACAACGATATCGGAATTCTACAGAGCGCTTGGGTAACCCGATTCTATCTTCATCACCTATTTAAATATCTATTCTCGCTATTTTTCCATTGGGAATGTTGCATTTTTTTAATACATTATAACCACGCGCCTATAGCTCAACTTACAAAACACCCCACGAGCGAAGTTAGTGGATGGTGTTTTGAGAATCCTGCCGAGTGAAACGAAGCGGGATGGATAGAAAATAGAATTATACTGCGCCCATAGCTCAACTGGATAGAGCATCAGACTTCGGATCTGAGGGTTGGGGGTTCGACTCCCTCTGGGCGTACTATTGATGTTAGGGGAACAGAGGCGATAACCAATCTACCAAATCCTGCTCTATTGTTATTCTCGGAGATTCGATGATTCTCCCCATCTCCATTCCTTTATACTTCACCATGAAGGTTGGAACATTTGTAATTTCATATTCCTTCTTAATTCCTTCAGGTATCATCATCGTTCGGTCAACTGCTATCAAAGTAATACGGTACGGGGGAAATTCAATCTGGTCCATTATCTTGAAAAATCTTGGCATCTCGCGTTTAGTGTCGCTACACCATGTAGCATAAACAACGACCAATTCCACATTATCTTTCATATTTTTCAAACGCTCAACAGCGGTTTCTTCTGGAATGTAGGAATTGTACATCGTATCAAACCAAGCCGCATATGGTGGTGCTTGAAAGATTGAGCGTGGTGTCCAGCCAACTTCAAGATGTTCGTTTGGTTTTACTGCAAGTTTTTTTGTCGACGAACAACCTGCGAGAAATAATATACTAAGAAGTACAATGATGGGAGCTTTCATGCATTATCTTTCTAATCGAGATTAAATCATATGTTTACGGAGTGTATGCTTCAATGTATGAATCCTGTGTCGGATTTCCTTCAGATTTTGATAATCTTTATTTTTAATCGCTTCCTCTCTTTTTAGCTTAAGCTGACGGATCTCCAATTTTATTTTTTGTTTGTTGATCCCAACTACATGGTGATGGACATGTGCATCAATTCCAAGAGCATTACAAATTGCGGGCAAAAGCTTTTCTTTGTGCATCGTGCTGTAACCATGCACAGATTCATGATCGATGCCCTGGGCAATCTCACGGAGCTGAGCGACTGTCATTTTGTTAAGTTCTTCATATGTGAACGCCATAATATGTATTCCCTTTCTTGTTTGTTAAAATAATAAATCGATATATGAAAGGCAAATATTTCATAAAAAAAGCCGACCCCGCATAAACGGGATCGGCTTCGAGCTTAATATACTAACATACTTTGTACTTACATACTTAATTACTTCATCAGCATCATCCGCTTGACAGAAGTAAACGTCTTACCATCTATCCCATTTGCCGTAAGGCGATAGAAGTAAATACCAGACGGTAAATTCGAAGCATCGAGATTAAAGAATTTTACACCGGCTTCCATCAAATGATTATCGGCAAAGTTTGCAACCTCAGTCCCAAGCAAGTTATAAACTTTCAACGTTACACCTGCCTGAGATGGGATATCAACTTGAATCTTTGTTGATGGATTGAATGGATTTGGATAGTTTTGGTGTAAAGCATACTCTGTCGGGATTTGCGATAATAAATCATCCACCTTTACAGCAAGTTCAATGCGGAACATGAATGTATCGGGTGAGATTGTAGTTATAAATCCATCAGTAGCTTTTACTGTCCACTGGTACCATTGTGTAAGTTCTAAAAGCGGAATAATATCCATGCTTATGCTCGAATCTTTTAATCCGGCTTGTGTTGTATCAAACCCCGGACCCCAGATGTGAATTGAATATTTCACAGTATCTACGATATCTCCATCAATAGACCGCGTCCAGTTGAATCCGATCGGATCCTCTGGTGGAATATTAATCGTGGTTTGATCCGCTGGAGCAGATAAACGAGGTGCGGTTGGCGCACTGTTCAGAATTGTGAACGTTTGGCTCGTTGAACTTCCACCGCCCGGAGGTGCATTCACCACAGCAAAATTCCTCGTTCCCGGTACCGCACTCTTCCGGATGGTGACATTGGCTGAGAGACTCTCACTACTCGAAGGGAAGAACACAATGTAATTAACTGTGATTCCCTCGCCTACATATACCGATGTTATACCGGGGGCAAAGTTAGTCCCTATAAATAACACATTATGCGTTTCTCCACGATTGCCGTTAATCGGTGCAATACTCGATAGAGTCGGTAACGGATTAATCACCTGCCCAAAGATTGCATGGATTGTATGGTTGACTGTTACATTATAAAATGTGTAGCTTCTGCCAGAATCGACAAGATTACCGTCAATATACAATGCAACAACATCGAATCCAACCGCAGGTGTCATGGTAAATTTCTGGTTTTGACCATAGACAACCTGTACCGCCCCTGAAGGACTGATTGAACCCAATCCAAATGTAGTTGCAGTAATCGTATATATAAACGGTTTGAAGATAGCATGTACTGTATGATTTGCTATGATATTATAAAACGTGTAGCTCGTAGTTGAATCTACCTTAACACCATCTACAATCAAGCTGTCAATGTATTGGCCCGCATTGGGTGTGATTGTAAATTTCTTCGTTTCACCATAATTCACACCGACAGCACCCGATGGATTAATAGTTCCACTACCCGATACGGTGGCGTTGATCGTATATATATAAATCGCAAAGGTAACACGGATAGTATGATCATCTGTGACATTGTAGAACGTGTATCCTTGTATTGAATCCTGTTTTACACCATCCACAATTACACTATCCACATAGTATCCTGTAGCAGGTAAGAAAACGAAACGTTTATCCATACCATAATCTGCTACCACGCTACCCACAGGATTGATAGATCCATTAGGTCCAGCAGATGCAGTAATCGTGTATTTATTGATAGAAAACTTTGCAAGTATCGAATGACTGGTCGTTATGTTGAAGAATGTATAGCTCGTTGTTGCGGTATCGCTATGGACTCCATCCACAAACAAGCTATCAAAATGATGACCCACTTCAGGTTCAAACGTGAATTTTTGATCCGATCCATGATCAACAATAACAGTTCCCGATGGAGTGATCGATCCGCTAATTGCTGCCGCATCTATTGCATAACTATTGAGCTTGAAGACTACCCGAATCGTATGATTGTTATCAACATCATAGAAAGTATATGGGGACGTCGGTGTAATTGACTCATCATCAACGATCAAACTGTCGATATGATAACCTTCATCGGGTACAATCGTGTACATTTGGTCCGAACCATATGGAAGCGTTGCTATACCTAATGGATCGATCGAACCATTCGGTCCTGCCGATGCAGTTATCGTATACATGTTGATTGCAAATTCCGCATGGATGGTATGACCTTCCATTACATTATAGAAAGCGTAACTTGTTGTGGAGTCAACATGTGTATCGTCAACAAATAAATTATCGACATGATAACCCATATCCGGTATGATTGAGAAATGTTGATCCGAACCATGGTCAACTGCAACCGAGCCATATGGAGAAATAGTGCCGTTGTCTCCTGCCGTAGCATTTATGACATACTTATTTATTGCAAACGCAGCATATATCGTGTGATCAGATGTTACATTATCGAATGTATAGCTTGAAGTTGAATCTACATGCAAACCGTCAACAAAAAGTCCATCGAGATGATAACCAAAATCGGGTGAGACGGTAAATTGTTGACTTCCACCATGTATAACGTATAGTGTTCCTTCGGGATCAATTTCTCCACCGTCACTGGCATTCGCTGTGATAGCATAATAGTTAATTGCGAATGTAACATAAATGAAATGATCGCTTTCAATATTTTCAAAAGTATAGCTGTCATTTGGTGTTTGAAGAACACCGTCAACCATCAAAGTATCAATGTGAAAACCGTAATCTGGCGTGATTGTAAATGTTTTCGATGAACCATGCTCGACATCCACTAAACCTGAAGGATCGATAGTTCCATTTGGTCCCGCGATAGCAGTGATCGTATAATGATTGATTGCAAATGTTGCATGAATGCTATGATCTTCTATGACATTGTAATAAGTATAACTCGTTGTGGAATCAACGTGTGTGCCATCAACAAATAAACTGTCAACATGATAACCATAATCAGGTATGATTGTATACGTAATATCAGCCCCATAGCTAACTTCCGTTGTTCCAAGAGGATTTATCGTTCCATTAGGATCTGCCGTCGAAGTAATAGTAAACTTGTTAATTGCAAAAACCGCATGAATGGTTTGATCAACGGTAACATTAGTAAATTCATATTCAGTTACCGCACCAACCGAGCTTCCGTTTACCAAAACATCGTCCACATGATATCCAGCATCAGGTGTAATTGCAAACATCTGGCTTCCTAAGGATGGAACTCGAACATTCCCAGACGGGCTGATTGAACCATTAGAGCCGGCGGTTGCGGCAATAGTTACAGTATCAGCAAGAAAATTAACTGATATTGTATGCGGCTCTCTGACATTGGTGAAAGTATAATTTGGGACCACACCAAGCGATCCTCCATCGACAACAACATCCCCGATGTGAAAACCTGCACTTGGTGTAAAAGTAAATAATTGATTACTGCCCCAATTAACGCTGACATTTCCTGAAGGAGATATTAATCCATTTGCTCCCGCAGCGGCAGCGATTGTAAATGTTTTTATTTCACCGACAGCAAAATCACTCATCGTTGTCATACCTGTAGCTTGAATACTGGTACCTGTTCTTGTGCCAACCGTTGGCATTGTCCAATTTGCACCGTCTGATTTACCTACAATAAATTTAGTCGCATCGGCGCCAGGGTCTTTATCGCTTGCAACAAAATTTAATGTTGCACTATAATTATTGAATACTATACCGCTATTAGAGAAAATCCAAAATCGGTTGACATTTTTTGATTCGTTTACGGGAGAATTGGCTATATTACCATGCTCTTCAGCATAAACTTCAGCAGTTAATCTACCAGCAACAGTTACATTATTAAATGATACAGTTACAGGTGAGTAAAATGTTGCATCACCGATTTCAAACGTGCGAGTAGTTGCGCCGGTTGGTATATACTTTTGCAGATTACCCTCCACATGTCCGGTAATACGGGTAACCGATCCAGTTTGATTTATCATCAGCGAGTATTGTCCCGTACTAAGCACTCCCGAAGTTAATAACAAAACTCCATTCACACTTAAATCAGAATTTAACAATACACTACTTGGATTAACAATGGTAACATTGAAGAAAGGTACTAAGGTTTGAAGAGTCTGTAGATTTGTTCCGTTAAACATAATGGTAGCCGCATCAGCATCGAACGTACCACCTGTTTGGAACCAATTACCCTGAACAATGATACTATTGCTCGATGCACCCATAGCTAAATTTCCACCACTGATGAAGACACCACCAACTCCTACGGTTAAAGTTGCATTGTTCGCAAAATCACGTGTACCAGGACTTGCGCTCTGATTAAATGATCGGCAATAAGCGGCGACATCGATCTGACAATTTCCAGCAGTTGGGGAATTAAAATAGACATCATCTGAAGAAGTTGGTACACCCGCTGGAGACCAATTAGCAGCGACCCCCCGGAATCGCCCATTTCCAAGTCCATTGCCAATCCACTGTTTATCAACTGAGTATGCATCACCTATCGCGATGAGTATAAACAGCATTAAGAATAATAAAATCGTTACCTTTTGGTTCATAAAACCTCCATAATTTGTGATTGATATTGTTTGTTCATGTTTACCTCTTAATATGTATTCATTAAAATAAGAAGTTAATCTGATTATTTAGTATATAATATTAACTAATTCTTATAACATAGTCAAGTTTTTTAAGATAAAATTCGAAAAAAGTTCGGCTCGTATGTTATTTTAGCATGACAATTTAGTTAATAAATCCACGAAAAGGTTTGCTATTGCCCACATTTTCCTATATTTCATTAAAAAAATGAAGAAAATGTATTTTTATTAATTTTTCTGAAGGATACGAATTTTTGGAAGGAATTCTATTTTAACAGCGTCATAACCTTCGTCGACTGGTATGTTTCATTCGGATTATCAATATTTGTTATATCAATCCGATAGTAAAAAATTCCACTCGCGCACGATGGCTGCCAAGGAATATGATATTGCCCACCCTCTTTAACTTCATCAGCGAGAGTTGATACCACTACACCTAAAACATTATATATAACTAATCTAACGAATGATTTCTTCGGTAAATCGAAGCTAATCGTTGTGGAAGGATTAAATGGATTTGGAAAATTTTGATATAATGTGAAGACACTCGGAGTTTCAGCAATCTTCTTATTTCTGACCACAATTGAAAATTCATTTTTAGGAGCGTGAATATAAATCTCCCCATGTGAATCGAGAGTTTTCACTTCTTGACCGTTTACAAATTGATACTCAAGATTATCGTGTTTTCTTTCCCAACGCATTTTTACCGGGAAAGCAGCAGATTGAATAGTTAATGGAAATTTTTGTATCGTAACTTTTTTATTAACGAATCCAATATCAGACTGAGAAGTAAAACGAACATCAAAACCTCCTGGCGGTGGGAGTGGCGGAAGCTCGGATGACACGGTTTCATTTTCACTGATGTTTGAATGAACAAATTGAAGTGTTTGTTTATTTCCTCTCAGATTTTCAAATGTAAATGAATCAATCACATCTGATTCAAATCGAATCTTCTCTTTTACTTGTGATTGCATCGTCCGAGTTACAGAGGGAAGAATCAGTTTCCCTACTGATTTTGTCTTTACCCAATATCCCTGCATCGGACGTATGAAATTACTTCTTGAATATGTTCCTGAATAATTAAAATAATCCGATGTAACAATATCTGATGGCTCTGAAATGATATTAGCGACACTTAATGTTTCAACAACAGAGCCAATCAAA
This sequence comes from Bacteroidota bacterium, assembly GCA_030019075.1. GTDB lineage: Bacteria > Bacteroidota > Ignavibacteria > UBA10030 > SZUA-254 > JASEHD01. Next base: position 2,674 of record JASEHD010000111.1, on the reverse strand, counting down.
TTCCATCCAGCGACCACATCTATAGTATCAGCCCACGAGAAATCACCAATAATATAAACATTCTCACTACGATTAAACTTTAGCCAGTATCCAATACCATGGTTTAACGATTCTGATTGAGTATAACTTCCTTTATAGCTAAATGCCTCCGAAATACTTGTTGGAAATAGATAACCTTTCCTTGAATCTAAAACTCTCACTGGTACAGATATCAAGTTCCAACCATCTTCAACACTTCTCGAAACAATGTCGCAGGGAAGTTGTTGGCTTGTTATATTGCCATAAGATGTTTCAATTCCGTCAGTATTTCGCGCTTTGACAAGGAAAGAATATTCCATGCAAGGTTGTAAACCACATACACGAATTCCATTTGCGCCTCCCCAATCCGAATAAGTCTGCCACTTAACAACCGATCCCAGTGAACTATCTTGTTGTAAAAAATACTCAGTTGTATTTAAAATCCCCTTAATTGCGTATTGGACAATGGAGGTATTTTCATTGGGATCAATATAAAGTCGGACAGAGAAATGCTGAACATCTGCAATTGTTGGAGTACCCGGAACTGCAGCCAAACTAACAATCGTAATCTTTTCATAGGTACCTTCACCCAAATCATTAAACGGAACAACATGATAAAAATACTGCTGACCTGCCTGCAAACCTGTATCAGAAAATACTGTACTATTCGGGGGAAGATCGTTACCCACTAGGATATATGGTCCATCAAGAGATAATGCTCGGAAAATTCTATACCCAGTTTCATTCAAAGCGTTATCGGTCCACGAAAACTGAATTGATTTTACCCTGATACTATCAGAAGAAATATTAGATGGCGCAATCGGGACATCGAGGGTTGTAAAAACTCTTGGTGCATTCGAGGCAGTAACATTTCCATCAACATTTTTTGCAACCACACTCCAGTAATATTGAGCACCACCTGAAATATTATTGTACGTAAATATCGTATCAACCAAATTTGAATCAATCCTTGTTATCGGAGGATTATTTTTATCCAAATAAATATCATAATAAAGCGCTCTTGTCGATCGATTCCACGTCAGTGTGCCATTAATCGGTCGGTTCACAGCAGCATTTGCAGGAGATAATAATGAAAATGAGCCTGGCTGATTTGTTATCGTAGTAAAACTCCATGGCGAGCCCGTTGCTACAGTAGAATTATTCCCATTCTTAGCCACTATTTTCCAATAAATAGAAACACCTTCTGGGACACCTGAATAACTGTAGAATGTATCTGCTTGATTTGTACTGACTATCGTTGTTGGTGGATTATTTTGAGCAAGGTAAACATCATATCCACTTGCATTCAATGAAGACTGCCATCGCAAAATGCCGGAGGTAGTTTGTCCTACCGCTCCATTTGTTGGAGATAACATTGAAAATGTTCCTGTTGTTTTTTCAAACTTAAAATCACAGAACACAGGAATATGGTCGGAAGCATAATGAAGCCCATTTGCAACACTATCAGGAACTGCTGTGTTTGGTAAACGATTTATGCTATCGTTGAAGTGATTTCCGTCGTTACCGTATGCCGTATATCGTGAAGTGATGATATTATTATCGAGTGATGAGTATGAAGTTAAAATCATATCGAAGCGATCATCCATCCCACCATCTGATCCACCACCAAATTGTCGTTTGCGAGGTGATTGAGTATGTATATATCTAAATGAGTAATTATTATTCCAATTCCCAACTTGGTTAATCGGGTCTTTTGATCTCCCGTCATTACCCGCTTCGCTACCTATTAGTTTTTGAAAAGCCGGCTCACTGCTTGTGTAAATATTGAAATCACCCATCACCATAAATTTGGTTCCCGCTGGCAGGTTGTTCAGATGATTACGAAGTATAGTTGCTTCAGCAAGACGTTCGGTTTCATACCCCTGGCTTGCTTTTAGGTGCAGTGAGTACAACCGCAGTGTGTCTTTTGTTCCAAGAATGCGTACAACATACTCAGCAATTTCACGAAGTGCAGTCGGAATATATGAGGCGCTGATAAATGCTACCTTACTTGATTTAAAGAATAGATGATTATCAGTATCTGGTCCATCACGAAATGTTATAGTGGAATAGAGACCCGCTTGGTAAGTATTCAACACATTACTTAAGAAATCATTAACACCAGTTTGGCTTAGAATTTCCTGGACAACGAGTATATCGGGGTACATAGTATGAACAACACGCCGAAAATGCGGGTTTCTAATACTTGCGGTTGTACCCGGATAATTGAGGATATTATACGTAGCTACCCGAATGGTATCATAATTAACAGATGTGATACCCTCTGGGATGGTTTGCGATTGTACGGAAAATGATAACGCCCACGCAAAAAAGAGCATTATCACCGCTGGGAGACGGTTCATTCAAACAATATTTATAATAAAAAAACTCTTTTCATATTAAAATTACGGTTCTACCGTTAATTGTGTGAAAACAGGTCAAGTTTACCATTAAAGAATAAGACAGCACATCGTAAGTTATCAAAGTTCCTGTAACCATGAGCGATATGATTTAACTTCTGTATCGCTCCATTAAACTGTTCTGCTCTTGCATTAGTAACCCGATACTTGATAATGTTAATGATTCCAACTTTGTAGTTCCTTAATGTTTTTGCTACTTTTTTCATTGGCTCTATATTGGACTTAACAACATTTTC
>JASEHD010000110.1:3556-10445 GCA_030019075.1 Bacteroidota bacterium | reverse complement strand
CGCGCCCGTTCTTTAATATCTGCGCTCATAAAAATTTTCAGATCAGCATTTGGGAATACAACTGTTCCGATATCTCTGCCTTCGAGAACAACACCACCGCGTTTTCCCAAAAGGCGCTGCTTACGTACCAGAACTTCGCGGAGCTTTGGTATCGCACTTACAGCACTGACTGCTTTCGTAACTGCCTGTGATCGGATTGCTCTCGTTACATCCTCATCATCAAGAAATACATGCACTTGATCATCTCGTTGCTCCAGCTGAATACTTGTTTTCTTAGCAAGAGAGATGATTTTATCTTCATCGTAAGGATCTATCCGACCACGGAGAACCTTTAATGTTACAGCACGGTACATCGCCCCTGTATCGATGTATAAATATCCTAACTGTTTTGCAACTAATTTTGATGTCGTACTCTTGCCCGATGCCGCCGGACCATCGATCGCGATAACTAATTTCTTCAATAATTCTGCAATTTTGAGGATTTATAAGCTTGATAATATACAAAATTCCTTCCATTGAATCAAAAATAAGAAAATGATTATATTTACATATGCGAAAACTTACACACGATGAGATAGCGAAAAACCGTTTCGGAGCTGAACAGCTAAAAAACGAAATCCGGTTTCCGATTTATGGTTTGTTAGATAATATCAGAAGCTTGTATAATGTCGGCTCGATCTTCCGTACCGCTGACGGTGCAAGATTAACAAAACTTTTTCTCTCCGGATATACACCCTACCCACCACGAAAAGAAATTGAAAAGACTGCGTTAGGAGCAACTACGACCGTCCCGTGGGAATACCACCATGATCCACTGCCCGTAATACATCATCTTAAATCTCAAGGTGTTCGTATCTGTGTTCTCGAACATACCGATAAAAGTCTGCCATACCACTCTCTCACAAAAGATGATTTCCCTCTCTGCATCATTGTCGGGAATGAAATAACCGGTGTATCAAAAGATTTAATGCTTCATTCGGATATGGCAATCGATATCCCGATGTATGGGATGAAACAATCACTTAATGCGGCGGTTGCATTTGGGATTGCAATCTTCGATTGTGTTCGAATTTTCAAAGGCGATTAAATAGTAATCTTATTTTCTTCTCTCGTCAAGAATTTCTCGTATGCGTTGGAGAATAACTTCTGGCATATATGGTTTTTGGATGAAGTCTTTAGCACCAGCATCGATCAATTCTTTTTTCAAGTTTGGATCGAAATATCCACTCGCAAGAATGGCAATCACATTTGGTTTCACTTCTTTCATCTTCATAAACATCTCGAAGCCGCCCAGCCGAGGCAGCCCCATATCTGATAAAACAAGATTAATCTTATCTGTGTTCGAAGTAAATATTTCTATTCCCTCTTGTCCATCCTTCGCAATCAGAACTTCATATCCCTGATCTTCGAACATGGCAGCAAGTAGGTTCGCGAGCATCTCCTCATCTTCAACGATAAGAATTGTCTCACTCCCTTTTGGTGTTAAAGTAATCTTATCCTCTTCTTGACTCTCATCTTCCGTTTCTCTCTTAACAGCGGGGAAGTAAAGTGTAAATGTTGAGCCAACTCCTAATGTACTATCAACGTCGACAAAGCCGTTGTGACTATTGACGACACCATAGACAACAGAAAGCCCCAATCCAGTTCCCTTCCCTAATTCTTTCGTTGTAAAAAAAGGCTCGAACATCCGATTGCGAGTCTCTTCATCCATACCCACTCCTGTATCTTTAATACTTATAAAGATATATTCCGAAGCGGATGCATCGGGAAATTTTTGACGTATTTCCGCCCTCTTCATTAATCCTGTCCCGAGGGTTATCCTCCCTCCGCCAGCATCACCGATCTTACCATCTGCGGTTATGGCATCCCTGGCATTCACGCAAAGGTTCAAGAGCGCAATATGCAGTTGGTTGGAATCAGCAATTATCGAAGGTAGATTATCATGTAATAAATCATCGATGTTTATGTTTTTAGGAAATGTCTGCTTTAACATTTTTGTTAATTCAAGTACTAATCCATTAACGTCGATAGCACTAAATGATGGCTCACCTTTCCGAGCAAATGTTAACAGTTGACGAACTAAATCGGCTCCCCTTTGAACTGCTTTCTTGATTGTATCTATAGATTGCGCCGCCCTTTGAGGGTCAGATATTCCTGATTCAAGGAGCGATGAGTATCCGAGAATTATACCTAATATATTATTAAAATCATGTGCAATTCCACCCGCCAGAGTACCTATGCTCTCCATCTTTTGGGCTTGACGCAGTTGTTCTTCAAGTTTTTTTCGTTCCGTAATATCGCGGAAGAAGGATCGATATCCAATGATACTTCCATCCAAATCCGATACAGTAGATGCACTTTCAAGAACAACCTTTTTTTCACCGTTTTTTCTTTTAATTGCCACTTCCAAATCACGCAAAAATCGATGCTGAGTTAAGTGACTTGTGAAAGTCTCCCGATCATCGGGATTAGAGTAAAGTTCAATCACATTTCCGACATCAAACATTTCTTCTTTCGAAGAATATCCAAACAGTTCAACCCCTGCCGGATTAACGTCTAACAATTTTCCGTCTACAGAACTAAAAATGATGCAATCCTGCGACTCTTCGAATAACATGCGAAACTTTTCCTCAGAATGTCTCAACTTTTCTTCCGCATGCTTCCGCTCGGTAACATCTATCTGAGTTCCCCACCATCCTTTGATTGAGTTATTCTCGATGATACCAACAAAATTGTTTAAAAAAATCTTCATATTCCCAAAGCGATCTAATTCACGTGACTCAACTTGTGTGAGACGATAACCAGACCGGACGAAGTTTGCGAAGATCTCATAATTACGCGGCTCATTTGGAATAAGCATATCCTCTAATTTCGTTCCGATTATCTCAGACGCTTTCAAGTAACCATACATCTGCGCCATCGCATCATTACATTCAGCTAAATAAAAATGTTTAAAAAACAATTTAATCTGTTCTTCTTCTGGCAGGAAGGTCGAAATAGGAAAATCCGAATCAAACCGCCAAATTCCTTCAGTACTTTGTTCAACGAATGCGCGATAACGATCTTCGCTCTGTTTCAATGCTTCCTCAGCTCGTTTCCGCTCAATAGCTTTCGCTACCTGTGTCGAAACGAATTCAAGTATATGTTTTTCACGCTCTCCATAAACGGATGCATCAGAATAATGCTGGACGACCATAGCTCCGATTGTTTTTCCTTCAACGATTAACGGAACTCCTAACCAAATTGGTGCAGGTGCACCAACCAAGACCGCTTCTCCTCTTCGCTCCAGATCATCGCTCACTGCTTGGTCACATAATAGTGATTTACCCGTACGGAGAACGTAAGCTGTCAAACCCTTCCCTGCGTTCACTGGCTCCGGCGGTATATCAACTTCATCGATGAAATATGGAAAACTAAGTAAATCTTTTTCACTATCATATAGCGATATGTAAAAATTCTTTGCATACATCAACCCACTTATGATTTTATGAATTACGGCAAACAGCTTCTGAAGATTTCCCGCAACACTGGTTTCTTCGGTGATTCGGTACAATGCTGATTCAAGTTCTTCAGCTTGTTTCAGTTCGCTAATATCTCTTGAGCTTCCAACAATACCAATAATGTTTCCTTTCTGATCACGGAAAGGTACTTTTGTTGTAGAAAACCAGTGAACTTTTCCATCGCTCAATGGGACTTTTTCCGCTTTTCCGAGAATTGGGAGCGCGGTCTTTATTATGTTTTGTTCATCACTCAAAGCCCTAGCGGCATGATCTGGTGAAAAAAAGTCAGCATCTGTTTTACCGAGGGCATCCTCAACTTTTTTTACCCCTAATACTTTTGCTTGCGATTCGTTGATGCGTGTAAATCGAGACGCAATATCCTTAAAATATATTGTGTCGGGAATAGTATCCATAAGTGTATGCAACAATTCCGATTCACGTGTTAATTTTTCCTCAATCCGCTTCCTACCAGTAATGTCTATCGCGGTCCCGAAAACGCGCTCAATCTTCCCATGTTCATCTTTTAATGGAAGGAAATTCGCATTCCAAACATAACCCCGAACATTTATGTCCGTCTCTCCAGCAATTCCTTCATGGTAAACGTTTTTCAATATCCGGATAACGTCCGGATTATCTTTGTATAGCTCGAAAGCAGATAATCCAACAACCTCATCGGGTTTCAGTCCAAGTTTTTCTAATCCTTTGCCTCGCGAGAGAAGAAATTTACCCTCAGAGTCTAATTCAAAAGCAAGGATATCTAAATTATCCAATGTTAATTGCAAACGTTCAGCAATATCTCGCAGTTGTTCCTCAGCACGATGACGTTTGCTTATATCGCGCGCCACACACACCATCGCTATCGGCTTTCCTTCGTCATCATCCACAACAGACGTCCACAATTCTACAGGAAAATCTGTTCCATCTTTTTTCCTTTGCCGTAATATGCCGTTCCATCCACCTGAGAGCGTTGCAGGATAAATTTGTTCAAGTAGCTTCGCCGAATTAACAGGTGAACGAAGTATTGTGATTTTCTTCCCTAATAATTCTTCTTCAGTATACCCATACATATTACACATTGCAGGGTTTACAAATAACAAATTTTCCTGCATGTCGGTTAACAAAAAAGCGTCCTTCGTACAACTTACTGCGTGAGCAAGAAGCCGGATCTGTTTTTCAGACTGCGTCCGCTCGGTTATATCCTTAGAAATTATGAGAATATGAGCTGGTTTATTTTTTGCGTCAGGAATAGTGATAATTTTCGATTCGAGGAAATAGGATGTCTTATCTGGCAAGATCAACCGATATTGAATTTGTTCTCCATCTTGTTTCTTTATATTTTTTTCAAAAAATGCAACCACTCGCTCCTTATCGTCAGGATGAATTTCATTAAAAAATAAAGTTCCTAAAATGGATTTAGAACCTCCCAACAGCTTGCTGTAAGATTGACTGCATGACAACCTCATCCCTTCAATATCAGTAACAACAATAAGATCACTAATATTCTCGCACAATGAGTTGAGAATATTTTCAATATGTGGTTTTGTTTTTAATTTCATTAGGATACCTTATTAATATTCAACATTATATGCTAATGTAAAGTATTCTTCTTTTTCATGAGTATGGATGCGGACAACTCCCGCCCGAACAAGCTGAACTAAAATGCGTGATGCCCGCCTATCACTAATATTTACAAGCCGACCGAACTCACGAACTGTAATTCGTTCATACAGTTCAAGGAACCTAAACAACCTGCGCTCGTTATCACCAATTGTAACTTTAAGCGGTGGTGCATCGGGATTTTCGTTCTTAAGAATCTTCACAACTTCCTTGCTCGCCATCATCGTTTTATCATTGACACGTATATACACACGAGTGCTTTCACCTTCAAAGCGATCTTGATGTCCGATAAAATAATGCGGCTTTGTTTTACTTTCGATAATGTAACAAACAATCACATCACGTCCGTCGAATGGGACAATTTCAATTTGCGGCTCGATTGGAGGAACTGTATAATCTTTACCTGCAATTTCAATAAGCTCAATTTCAGATTTTTCACTCTCAACACCAATGATCCTTCCATCATCATCCACACCAAAAAGGATCGTTCCACCTTTTGTATTTGCAAAAGAGATAATTGTTCGGGCAATTTTTTCCGGCGAGGAAATCCGACGTTTGAACTCCAGTGTGAAACCTTCCCCATTTTCTATTAACAATTTAACATCATGAAAATTCATTTACCAACCTCGTGCATTCATACGTGCAAGAATGATATTTTTCCGATACCTGACGTACCGACTTTCAGTATTCGGCTTATAACGAAGCGGACTTGGAATCACCGCGGCGATACGCGCCGCTTCTTCCCTTGACAATTCCGAAGAATGTTTGCCAAAGTATATTACAGATGCCGCATCAACACCGAAAACACCATCTCCCATCTCGATAATATTTAGATATAACTCGAGAACCCGTGACTTTGTTAGCTCATCTTCAATCATTGTCGCGATAATTACTTCTTTCAATTTTCGAATCGGATCCTTTGAAGTTGAAAGAAAAAGATTCTTTCCAAGCTGTTGGGTAATCGTACTTGCACCACGAACAAACTTACCTTTCTCAATATCTTTTTTTATCGATTCCTTCACTTCGTACCAATCGATGCCTTCATGTTCATAGAATGTTCCATCCTCTGCAACAATCACGGCGCGCTTCAGATTCTCACAAATCCGGGAAAGAGGCACCCATTGCTGCCGAATCGAATATCCTTTCTTTTTATCCACTGCTTCCTTTCTTCGCTGTTCCATCAATGCAGTCATCTTTGGATTGGTTTTCCGAAAATTGCGAATCTCTGCTCTGCTGGGGAGCGAGAGATACTCCAATCCAACAAATATCAGTAGAACTATAAGAAACGCCCATAGTTTGTGTTTCTTTATCCATTCGGTTATCGCTTTTATATGACGTTTCACCCACTCCATCATTTTCGGTGTTGTCCATCTAAATATCCTTGAAGAATTAATGCAGCCGCCATTTTATCGATTCTTTCTTTCTCTCTCCTTTTCTTTTTTTTCACACCAAATTCCTGTAACAATCGATGAGCTATCTTAGATGTAAATCGTTCATCAGCGAGGATTACTTCTAAGTGAAATCTGTTCTCTAACTCTTTAACAAAAATCTCAACTTCTTCGGCTTTCTTCCCCTTCTCTCCTTTAAGATTGAGCGGCATCCCAATCACAATTTTTACCGGATGATACTGTTCAATAACTTCTTTAATCTCATCAAAAGCATTTGGTGAATTTTGAATAACGGTAATACCTTGAGCAATGATTCCTATCGGATCGCTGATGGCAATCCCAATACGCACTGACCCAAAATCTATTCCAAGAATTCGGTTGGAC
>JASEHD010000110.1:0-3546 GCA_030019075.1 Bacteroidota bacterium | reverse complement strand
CGGGTCAATAGAGAGAGGTTGAGAGAGAAATTTCTTCAAGAGTTTACCAGGTTTAAAATGAGTTTTTCGTCGAGCAGGGATATATATGATTTCACCCGATTTCGGATTTCGTGCCTTAGGTTTTGATTTTGTAGGTTTTACCTCAAGAATACCGAAATCGCGCACTTCGATACGCAATGACGGATCATCACTGGTCATTATATCACGAAGAGCAGTAAAAACATGATTCACAAAAATCCCAGCGGTTTTCCTATCAACATGGGTTAGAGTGGCAACCCGTTTTACAATATCTTGTTTTGTGTATGTCTTTTGTATCGTATTCATTTTCGATATCGCTCACTTTCTTCTATTGTAAACGTTTTGCAATATTTACCCCTTTTATTTTTTTCAACTTCTCTATGATACGCTCGAGATGTTCTTTATTTTTTACATTTATCATTAGAGTGCCTTCAAACATTAAGTCCTTTGTTTCAATTTTAACTGCACGAATGTTTGTATTTTGATATGTTGAAATCGAATGCGTTACTTCATTCAACATTCCCGGATGATCCTCCCCTGTAATATAAATTGGTGTTATATATTCCCCCGACTCCATCGAGGGCCACGATACTTCGATAACTCGCTCAGGTTGTGCTGCAACCATTGTGTTAAAGTTGGAGCAGGATTTCAAATGTATCTTTATACCTTCACCTTTTGTAACAAACCCGATAATCTCATCACCCGGAATTGGATTACAACACTTAGCATAGCTGTGCATGAAGTTATCGCGGGCACCAAATAGCGTTATTCCACCTGTGATGTTGCGAGCGGTTGTAAAAACTTTGTTTAGGAAACTTTCTGTTTTCTGTGTTGCCTGCCAGTCTTGTGGAGGGTGTTTTATTTTCAGCTCAATCTCCCGGAGTAAACCTTCCGGATTGATCTCGCCGTTATGAATCTTTAAATAAAATTCTCTGAGATCGTCAATCTTTAAATCATGAATGTACGCCCTTAATTTATCTTCATTGATGTGAAGCTTAAATTTCCTGGCTTTCTTTTCCCAAAGTTCTTTTCCTGTTTCAACTGATTTGCGTTCTGTTTCTTTCACCCACCTGCGAATATGAGTTTTCGCCTTGTGTGATACAACAAATTGCTCCCAATCTGCTTTCGGTGATTGATTTTTTGAAGTGATAATTTCTATCTGATCACCGCTTTGTAAATGATGGTCGAGCGGTACTATGCGTCCATTAACTTTTGCACTCAGGCAATGATCTCCGATGTTGCTGTGAACAGCATATGCAAAATCAACCGGGGTTGCACCTTTGGGTAAAATCTTTAATTCCCCTTTTGGTGTAAATAGATAAATCTCATCTTGGTAGAGATTTAATTTGAAACTTTCCATTAATTGTTTTGCATGGGCATCATCATCGGTATGCTCGAAGATTTCACGCACCCACGATATCCAATTCTCGAACTCTTCGTCAAGCGTTGTAAGATTTTCTTTATACCGCCAGTGTGCGGCGATACCTTTTTCCGCGATCTCGTGCATACTTTGGGTTCGGATTTGTACTTCAACCATCCTTCCTTCAGGTCCAATTACGGTGGCGTGAATTGATTGATACCCATTTTTCTTCGGCACTGAAATGTAATTTTTAAATCGCTCTGGAATCGGCATATAGATTGACGTCAATATACCATAAACAGTGAAGCAATCGTTTGGATTCTCGGTATCAAGCACTACACGAACTGCAAATAGATCATAAATCTCTTCGAGGGGTTTGTCCCGGGCTTTCATCTTATTGAAAATACTGTAAAGATGCTTGGGTCGCCCCTCAATATCGAATCGCATACCTTCATCTTTTAATCGCTTCTCAACAGGTTGAATAAATTTCTTTATGTAGGATTCTCTTTCTTTTCTTTTTGATTTAAGCGTATGCGAAATATTTTCGTAATCTTTTGCATGGAGATATTTGAAGGAAAGGTCTTCTAATTCCCACTTTATTTTTGCAAGTCCAAACCGATGAGCGAACGGTGCATAAATATCGAGTGTCTCTTTCGCTAACCGAACCTGCTTATCAATAGGGAGATATTCGAGCGTCCGCATGTTATGTAAACGATCTGCAAACTTCACAAGCATCACTCTTACATCATTTACCATCGAGAGAAGCATCTTGCGATAGCTTTCTGCCTGCGTTACTTCATGACTGCGGAAGATGTCCGAAATCTTTGTTGCACCGTCAACTATATCGGCGATAGTATCACCAAACTCATGGCGAATGTCTTTTATCGTATACTCGGTATCCTCAGCTATGTCATGCATCAAGGCGCTTGCGACGGAGACATCATCTAAGGGTATTTCTTTTGCAACGACCATCGCAACTTCAAACGGGTGATTAAAAAAAGGATCACCTGAGGCACGCATATCATTTTTGTGTGCATCGAGACTGAACTGAAACGCACGGCGGATTAAATCTTCATTCACCGTCCGAAGGTTCTTTCGCGAAACCGTAAGAAGATCTTCAAGCTTCTTTTTATAGAGACCGTCTCTCATGATTTAATATTGCAAGTTCTTAATAATCCTATACTTGTTTTATTGAAATATACTTGGATATAGCGTGAATGTCAAGAAAAGTAGTTTCAGAAACCTGAGAAGTTATTGGAGCGGCGTGCTAAAGTACAACTCGACTCCAGCGGTGTCTCTCCTTTGATGGTGAATTAGAACGAATGTTATACCGTAAACATAAACCTAACAGGTATTAAAAATCTGTGAGATTTGACATAGCTTGAAAATTTACCGTTCTTTTGTTATATTGATTTTACCGGTAAGTGTATGAAAACAAGTTTAAATTTTCTTTATATAAAGAGAATAACATATGACCGTGTTGGAAAAAAAGATTGCGCAGCTTCCTCCTGACCTTCAGAAGGAAGTGGAAGATTTTATTGAATCGTTGATCAAGCAGCGTTCTTCAACCACGGCAAAAAAACTCAAACTACAATGGAGAGGTGCGCTGAAAGATTTGAAAAACAAATACACGTCCGTCGAATTGCAGCATAAAGCTCTTGAATGGTGGGGTGATTAGTGTATTTGCTTGACAGCAACATTTTCCTTGAATTTTTTCTCGACCAAGAACAGGCAGACAAAATCGAGGAATTTTTCCACAGGCATCCACCCGATATCTTATATATAACTGAGTTTTCACTTTATTCGATTGGACTCATCCTGATCAGAAAAAAATTGTATAAGGTTTTCCAGCAATTTGTAGAAGATGAAATTATCAATGGAGGATTAAAAATCATTCGGCTCTTGTCTCAAGACATGGGAACGATAATAAAGGCGGCAGAAAAATTCGATCTGGACTTCGATGATGCTTATCAATATGCCGCCTCTCAAAAACATAATTTGATCATTGTAAGCTTCGATAGCGATTTCGATAGGACGGAGCAAGGGAGAAAAACACCACTTGAAATTTTAAAAAAATAAAACTATACAAAAATAAGTTTTAATTTATTTATAAATGATCCATAAGGGGACTTCCAAAAACTGTGTTTATGTTCATTTAATTCTTTGTT
>JASEHD010000010.1 GCA_030019075.1 Bacteroidota bacterium | reverse complement strand
ACCTCAGTTTTTTTGTATAATTTAATCATTTCTGAGGCGACATTTGTCGTTATTTCACTAATAGCATTCTCAGTAGCATTCAAAACTGAATATTTTTCGACACCTACAACCTTATTACGGACTAACGAACTAATGGAATTTAGACTGACATATCAAGGTCCATTACCTTCGAATGGAACGGTACAAGTGAAACATTCGATTCGCAAACAGTTGCATTCTCAGATCAAAGAGCTTTGGAATTACATTCCGTTGTTGGAACATCGTGAGTACTTGAATTTCCCTCCCAAAGAGATATCAGTCGTTCGACGAGTAGCGGGTTTTGATTTCGCCGTGTTGGTTTGCCAAGCACTATGTTTGCATGCAGAGATCGATATAACCTTATTAAGGCCAGGTCCAATAGGAGGTCTTATCACAAGAGGTGGTGACATCGATAACCAACTTAAAACACTATTCGATGCCCTCAGGTATCCGAAAGAATCTAAAGAATTACCAAATGGTATTTCACCCTCCAGCGATGAAATACCATTCTTTTGTCTACTTGAAGACGACAATTTAATTACAAAAATTTTCGTTTCAGTTGACAGACTCTTGATGGCACCAAATATCAAGGATGTGTTTCTTCTTGCGCATGTAAAGGTCAAGGCAACCCGGATTATCTATGGAAACATGGGTTTGATAACCTGACGAAGCGTCGGCGTATAACACTTTATAAAAGGTCTAAGTCTCCTATAGATTCACTCAGTCAAGAGAAAAAGATATTCTGTTTTATAATCAAGCCACGATAAATAGAACTACTTCTTCCCGAATTGTTTACTCTGGAGATCATAATGAAGATACAGCATACATATAACGATGAACACAACCACGATTTCCACGAATCGAAGCGACATATTGAAAAACGGACATTAATTGTCGTTTTGTTGACTGTCGCGACTATGGCTGTAGAGATTACGGCAGGAATTATGTTTCACTCAATGGCTCTCCTCGCCGATGGTTGGCATATGGGCACACACGCGACGGCATTAGGAATTTCGCTGATGGCATACGTACTGGCGCGCCGCCATTCATTGGATAAACGTTACGCCTTTGGAACGTGGAAGATAGAAATTCTTGGCGCATATACAAGTGCGCTTATTCTTGGCATCGTCGGGGTTTCGTTAGTTGTTGCATCTATCGACCGCTTGATGAACCCTAAAGCTATCGATTACACTTTAGCAATAATTGTTGCTGTTGCCGGCTTGCTGGTAAACATCGTCAGTGCATTTATTATGAGTGCCGGCAGTACACATAAACATTCCTCTCACTCTGAATCTTCACATCCGTCTCACACTCATCACGACTTAAATCTTCGGTCAGCTTATCTCCACGTTCTTGCCGATGCGGCAACATCGGTACTTGCTATTGCCGCTCTTATTGGTGGGCAGATGTTTGGATGGATTTGGCTCGATCCTATGGCAGGTCTTATCGGCGCAGCCATGATTGCCCGGTGGACAGTTTCTCTCTTGCGCGATAGCTCGGCAATTCTGTTGGATAGAGAAATGGATTCACCGCTAGTAGAACGAATAAGAACGGCTATTGAGATTGATGGCAGCAGTAAGGTGAATGATCTTCATCTGTGGCGGGTTAGCGACGCACGGTATGCATGCATTGTTTCTGTATGTTCGACCATGCCGCACTCAGTCGAACGCTACCGGAAAACATTAAGTGGTTTTAAAGAGATTACACACCTGACTATAGAAACACATTGGCATGAGGAAGGAACGGAAGAATCCTCAGACAAGTTGGCGTAGTAAGTTTGATTTGAGCGGGATCAGATCTCCATAATTCGGATCGAGGATGATGTGCTTGTTACTGAATCGGGATGTGAAGTTTTAACAAAGGAAGTATTGAAGGAAAGAAAAGAAATAGTTTGATATTGCATATCATAGTATTATATTTACTGAACAGAAAAAAAATGACCGTTAGGTGTCCGAAGTGTTGAGAAGATATTTGAGGAAGCTGTAAAAAGAGCAGATATTGCGAAGAGAGTTGCGTTACATAGTTTACGCTATGCCTTTTAAACTTGTTTTTTCGTATTTTAAATGTAAAGTAAAACACCATAAGGAGAAAAACAATGAAAGAGAAAAAGAAACTTACGCACAATTCCGGTGCGCCTGTTGCTGATAATCAAAATGTTATGACAGCAGGTAAAAATGGACCAATGCTATTGCAGGATGTATGGTTCCTTGAAAAACTGGCACACTTTGACCGTGAAGTTATTCCAGAGCGAAGAATGCATGCCAAAGGTTCCGGCGCTTATGGAACATTTACCGTTTCTCAGGATATTACCAAATACACAAAGGCAAAGATATTTTCTAAAATTGGACAAAAGACAGATTTGTTCGTCAGATTCTCTACTGTTGCAGGAGAACGTGGTGCAGCGGATGCAGAACGGGATATTCGTGGATTTGCAATAAAATTTTATACTGAAGAAGGCAACTGGGATTTAGTTGGAAATAATACGCCTGTATTTTTTCTCAAAGATCCTCTAAAATTTCCTGACCTGAATCATGCGGTAAAAAGAGATCCAAAAACTAATTTGCGGAGTGCAAAAAATAATTGGGATTTCTGGACATCACTTCCCGAAGCACTTCATCAAGTAACAATTACTATGAGTGACCGCGGAATCCCATTTTCTTATCGCCATATGGATGGATTCGGAAGTCATACTTTTAGTTTCATCAATGCAAAAAACGAAAGGTATTGGGTTAAATTTCATTTTAAAACTCAACAGGGTATTAAAAATCTTACCGATCAGGAAGCCGAAGCGATAATTGCTAAAGATAGAGAAAGCCATCAAAGAGATTTATTTGAAAGCATTGCTAAAGGTGATTTTCCAAAATGGAAATTATCAATACAAATTATGCCGGAAAAAGATGCGGCAAAAACTCCTTATAATCCTTTCGACCTCACGAAAGTATGGCCACATAAAGATTATCCTTTAATTGAAGTTGGAATTCTTGAATTAAATCGGAACCCAGAAAATTATTTTGCAGAGGTTGAACAAGCTGCATTTAATCCTGCAAATATTGTTCCTGGTATTGGATTTTCTCCTGATAAAATGCTTCAAGGTCGTTTATTCTCTTATGGCGATGCGCAGCGTTACAGACTGGGTGTCAATCATC
This sequence comes from Bacteroidota bacterium, assembly GCA_030019075.1. Lineage (GTDB taxonomy): Bacteria > Bacteroidota > Ignavibacteria > UBA10030 > SZUA-254 > JASEHD01. The sequence goes on along the minus strand of JASEHD010000010.1, from coordinate 39,749 downwards.
ACTTGATTCCGGTTAATGCGTCAAGATGTCCTTTTCATAGTTTTCATCGAGATGGACAAATGAGAGTTGATGGCAACCATGGTGCAACTCTTGGTTATGAACCTAATAGTTATGGTGAGTGGCAAGAGCAACCTGAGTTTAAAGAACCTCCTCTCAGTATTGAAGGTGCTGCTGATCATTGGAATCATCGCGAAGACACTGACTACTATTCACAAGCTGGAAATCTTTTCCGCCTTATGAGCAAAACTCAGCAACAGGTTCTATTTGAAAATACTGGACGAGCTATGGGTGATGCTCCAAAGGAAATTAAGATGAGACATATTGGAAACTGTCTGAAAGCCGATGAAGCGTATGGAAAAGGTGTGGCACAAGTTCTTGGAATAAATGTAAGTGAAGTAAATTATTAACTGCTGTTACGCAGATACCGCAAGTAGGTCAGTCAGTTATCCAGTAGATATTTTATGAAACTGAATACAACTGTGGAAGTATCGAGAAAACTGACTAATATTGTAAACAGAGTAAAGTTTCAATCATAATAAAATAAGATTAAACGTTATCTTACGTAACATCAATTAAAAAATAATTGAGGAATTCAAATGTCAATCAAAGAAACCAAACCCACACAAGCGATGCTAAATAAAATCCAATCCATCCAATCAACACTTCGCGAGCAGAAAATCGATGGCTGGCTATTTTACGATTTCTGGAAACGGAATGAATATGCCCAACGCATTCTTGAATATCCCGCGCATGTACTGAACACGCGCCGGTTCTTCTATCTTATTCCGGCAAACGGTGAGCCGCAGAAGCTTGTTCACAGTATCGAGCGATGGAATCTTGATCATCTCCCCGGTGAGAAAATAATCTTCTTGAGCTGGCAATCGCTGGAGGGAGGTTTGAAGAAAATTCTCTCGGGAGTAAAAACGGTCGCGATGGAATATTCACTCGAGAATGCAATTCCTTATATCTCTAAAGTTGATGCAGGTACAATTGAGATGGTAAGGAAAAGCGGTGTGAATATTGTTTCCTCAATGGATCTTACTCAATACTTCGAAGCGCGTTGGTCGGAGGAAGCTTACAAAGATAATCTTGAAACAGCAAAAATAATGCGCTCTATTGTGGATAAAACTTTTACATATATGAAACAAAAACTCACAACTCACGACTTACCACTCACTGAATACGACGTGCAGCAATTCATGCTTAAGAATTTCAAAGATAATAGTTTAATATCAAACGAAGCTCCGAACTGTTCCGTAAATGCAAACAGCGGTAATCCACATTATGAGCCGACGAAAGATATACACTCTGAATTACACGAAGGAGATTTTGTTCTCATTGACCTGTGGGCAAGGAAGAACAAACCCGGTGCAACACAAAACGACATTACATGGGTTGGCTATCTTGGAAAAGAAGTTCCGGAAAAGTACACGAAGATTTTCAATATCGTTAAGGGTGCACGTGATGCAGCAGTGGATTATTTGAAGAAATCGTTCGCTGAAAAGAAAACAGTCCGTGGCTGCGATGTGGATGACGTATGCCGGAACTACATCAAGCAGCATGGGTACGGTGAATACTTTATACATCGCACGGGACATTCAATCACTGAGGATGTACATGGTAGCGGCGCAAATATTGATAATCTTGAAACTAAAGACGAAAGAGCGATTATACCTGAAACATCTTTCTCTATCGAGCCGGGAATTTATTTTATTGGAGATTTCGGCGTGCGTACAGAAATCGATGTTTATATCTCAAAGAATTATGAAGTCATCGTTACAGGCGAACCGAGACAGCAAGAAGTTGTTGCGATATTGAAATAATGTTCTTTGTACTTTGTTGTTAGTTCTTTGTCAGAGAATTGAATATAAAACAAAATAAACAACTGAAGGATTATTCAAAGATGACAGCATCACAGAGAAACAGCTTGACGATGCCCGCACCCGGGATATTCTTGCCAAGCAGAATTATGATAAATTGAAACGTGGTTTACAACCAGAGGAACCAGAGGAAATAGATGCGGTACGCGCACGCTGCGATCAAGCGCTTACTCAAGAGAAAGCGATTAACGGGGTGAAGTTAGGTCAAGACGCGAAAGTGTTTATCGATGCAGAGCCGAAGAAAGCATTCCTCGGTAAAGTTATTTACATTTCATCAATTGCAGAGTTCACTCCGAAAAATGTTCAAACCAAAGAGGATCGGACAAAGGTTGATAAATAGGGTGGATAGTTAAAAAAATGCGTGAGCCCAGCAACGTCTCAAGTGGAGGCAACTTGAGTTCGTAGGGGGGGAGGCGCTGAGCCCACACACATTCATTGTAACTAAGTGATGATAAAATCTATTTTCAAGCGCTTGCGCCTATGGAAATTTTATCGAGCACATCAAATATTTTTTCAAATTCCGTTGATTTGTCAAAAAAATAATCTGCGCCTAATTCGAGACAGCGTTTTCGAATGACCGAATAAGGATAATTTGTTAGCACAATAACAACGGTGGAACAATTCTCTTTTTTTATCTTGCCCAAAATATCGATTCCGTTTCCGTCGGGTAATTGGATGTCTATAATCGCTATTTCGGGGTGCATCCTTTGAAGAACAGCTAGCGCACTTACCTTATCTTTTGCCTGTTCTATCAATCGTACGCCAGGGAGCTGTTCTAATCTATTCACTAAACGCTCACGGATGATTGTTGAATCATCTATTATCAAAATCGATTTATCTATCATCTATTTTTATTATGAGCGTATTTATATCTTGTGTAAGATAAATAAATATTACCTTTTAAATCAATGAGAAAATTGATGAATTATCAGTAGTTCATTTATTAATATTATGTAGTCTATAGACTACAGCCATATTTTGTGGAGAGGTTGTTCAGGAATAAAATACACATCAATCTTTGATGTATTCGATGAGTTTATTCTTGATAGCATAATGAGTAAGCTCGACATCATTTTTAAGATTCATTTTCTCGAGGAGCCGTTCCCGATACGTCCGAACCGTTTTATCTGAGAGTGAAAATTGATCTGCGATCTCGTTAACTGTTTTTCCCGATGCAATCAGGCAGAGAACCTGGTATTCCCGGTTCGAAAGCCGTTTATGCGGTTCCTCTTCTGTATTTATCTCAATTTCATAAGCAAGCTTCTCGGCAAGTTTCTGGCTTACGTACTTTCCGCCGGTGCAAATTTTTCGGATTGCGTTAAGCAATTCCTTGGGTGCGCTTTCCTTATTTAAAAAACCGGATGCACCTGCACGAAGGACTCGCACCCCCATCTGTTCTTCGGGAAAAATGCTAAGTATTAATATTGGAAGTTTTTGTTTCTCGCGGCGGATCTCTCGTAATACATCGAAACCATCCTTACCTGGCATGTTAAGATCGAGAATGACAGCGTCCCATTTTTCTGAATTAACTTTATCCAGAACTTCTTGTCCATTTAGCGCTTCACCTCCTACTGTAATGTCGGTCGCTTTGCTGATTATTTGTTTTAATCCCTCCCGAACTACGGGATGATCGTCTGCAATTAATACCTTTATCATGGTTATTTGTGTTTTAAAATTTTAAAGAGGTATACTTACCCTAATAGTTGTTCCCTGACTTGGAGCTCCTGTGATCTCAAATTTACCGTCCAAAAATGCGGTGCGTTCTTTCATACCTAAGATACCAAATGTGTTCATTTTATTCAATTCATTTATTACAATACCTCGGCCGTTATCTTCTATTTCCATTACGAGATTTTCAATTTTCCTTTTTAGTGTGATTCCGACTTTAGTCGCTTTAGCATGGCGTGTTATATTAGTTAAAGATTCCTGGAGGATGCGAAAGACCGCAGTTGAGCGATCGCGATCTAATTCCACGTTTTCAACTTGTGAAGAATAACTACACCGGATTCCTGTTCTTTTCTCAAATTCTTCCGCTTGCCATTCAATTGCTGCTACTAAGCCCATGCTATCTAATATTGCCGGTCTTAATTCGGTTGTTATTTTTCGTATTGTTTGGATTGCAGAATCAGCTAAATTTGATATGGAATTGATTTTCGTGGTTACATTAGGTGCATTAGAAAGACCTATTTTTTCGGATAAGTTTTCCTCTAAAAAGGATAAATCCATTTTTATACCGGTAAGAGTTTGACCCAACTCGTCGTGAATTTCACGTGCGATGCGTGTACTTTCTTCTTCCCGAATTGCCTGCATTCGTGCCATAAGCTGACGCATCTGTTTATTTGATGATCGAAGTTGTTCTTCGGCTTGTTTACGTTCAGTGATGTCAAAAGCAATACCGAGGGCGGCAGGTTTTCCTTCATATTGGATTGCGCCGGCACCAAAATCGAGCCACCGTTCTTCTCCGTTTTTCCTGATGATTTTCAATTCATAACGCGTCGGAACCGCATCGCCGCGCTGGCGGGCGAAACCGCGCTCTTTGACTATTTCCCGAAATTCGGGATGAACAATATCCCAAAAATGGATCGACAGCAATTCTGATTGATTGTAGCCAGTCATAATCTCAGAAGCTGGATTCATGTAAATGAATTTATCGCCTTGATAAATAAAAATGGCTGCTACGCTTGTATCTGCAACAGTGCGGAATTTTGATTCACTCTCTCGAAGTGCTTCCTCTGCCCGTTTGCGGTCAGTAATATCATGAAAGAAAGCGAGAAGACATTTTGCTCCACCAATATCAAGTACAGTTACTGAGGTAAGGGCTATCCGATGCTCACCCGATTTATTTCTATAATTGATTTCAAAATTGTGAAGATGTCCTTGCTCGTGCACATTCTGCAGCATCTGTGTCCGCTCATCGGGATTGACCCAAATTCTTAAATCAGCAATAGTTGAATTTATCACCTCATCACGCCTGTAACCTGTTAAATGGAGAAAACTATCGTTAGCATCTATGAAGCGTCCTTCGTCCATCGTCGTTAGTGTGATAGCAAATGGACTCGTTTTAAAAACGATACTGAATCTCTCTTCCGATTGTTGAAGTTTGTTCTCTGCTATCTTTCTTCGAGTAATGTCTCTCCCAACTTCAATGATACCGATTATTTTTCCGTTATCTTCTTTGAATGGGACAGTTCTTAAATCCCAAAATCTACCGTCTGGAGTAGCGACTTCTTCACTTTCGGGTTTTCCAGTGATAAATGATCGCTGGACAGGACATCGTTCGCATGGCTCTGCTCGTTTATGCCAAAGGTGATAACAGTAACGCCCGATAAGGTCATTGGGTGTCAATCCGAGCGATTGAGCGGCAGCTTTATTTGCCCAAATGATCATCAATTCAGATGATTGCAATGTAAGATTATCTGGAATAGCATTTAAGAGGGCTTGAAATTCATTAGATAATCGTTTATAACCTGCTTCACTCTTCCTAAGAGCTTCTTCTACCAGCTTACGTTCGGTAATATCTCGTGCTACCCAAATAACTGTATCGGCTAACATCGGCGAGATGGTCCCGGCAAACCAGATTTCTTTGCCGCTTATCTTCAGCTTATATTCAACTTCAAGAACTTGTCTTGTTTCTAATGCCCGATGAATATAATCGAGGAAAAATTCTGCTTGTGGTTTTGGAAAAACCTCCGAAACTGTTTTACCAAGAAGCTCCTCGGTTGGTTTGTATAAGAGTGCCGGATTTGTTGGGGCAATTTTGAGATACCGTCCGTGAGAATCGAGCACCAGAATTACATCTTGCATTGCGTTGAAGAGTGCGCGCAATTCAGTTTCCGATTTCCGAAGCGCATCTTCAACCTGCTTACGCTCCGATATATCTCTAAAAATACCCATTATACATTCTCTCCCATCCCAAATAATATGGTAGGAATTTATGTCGGTATATAAAATACTTCCGTCTTTTCTGATGACTGGAATATCAGTTGCGACTGTAATTTCTCCTTGAACCTGTTTTTCGAATTGTTCAAGAACATAGGGTAACGATTCTAAAGGATGTATATTGTTGATAGATAAATTGCACAGTTCGTCATTTGAATATCCAAGCATATCTGACATGTGAGAATTGGATAGGAAGAATTTCTTAGTTTTAATGTCAGCAAGCAGTAAACCGTCGGATGCCTTTTCAAAAATATTGCGAAATCTATCTTCAGATTCCTTAAGAGCTTTGATAATACAATTTTGTGCATCTTGAAGTTGTTTCTTTTCAAGAGCGTTTTTAATTATTAAGGGAAGGATTTGAAGGTGGCATGTTGTCTTAATTACGTAATCTGCCGCACCGCGTCTAATGGCTTCGGCAGCAGTTTCTTCAGAGCTACTTCCGGTAATTATAATAACCGGGATATTTTGATTTTTCATTCGAACAATATCGATTACCTCTGCCCCTTTATAGTCGAAGATATTTAATTCGCTCATAACAACGTCATATTCACTATTACGAAGCAGCGTTTCAAATTCTGTTTTTGTATTTGCAACGGTGAGCTGCATGTTATTTTCAGGTTTCGTGATGATCTTTGTTACGATTTCTCTGTCGTCTAAATTATTGTCGATATAAAGAATACTGATGGGATTTGACATAATTGTTGGTTCGTTTTGAATTTCGCTCCTTTTAATCACTTAGTTTATAGAAAATAGGCATTCGGTCAGTGAATGTCAATTTTTGATTCTTGCTTACTGTGTACATTTTTTATAAATTTAATGAAATATACGAATTTTTTAATATTCTACAGTTCCCTTATTCCAAATTCCGGTTCAAAGTGTGAGAATTCCAACCGAGAAAATAGAAGAAATCCGTAATGCGACCGACATTGTTGACCTGATTGGTTCATTCATACCGTTGAAGAAACGGGGAAAGAATTATGTCGGATTGTGTCCGTTTCATACAGAAAAAACGCCTTCATTCAATGTATCTCCAGAGCGTCAAATGTATCATTGTTTCGGTTGCGGTACAGGGGGGAATGCCATCACTTTCTTGATGGAATATGAAAAAGTTTCTTTCGTTGAAGCTGTTCGTTCGTTAGCTGACAAAGCCGGAATATCTATTCCGAAATCAAGTCAGGATCAGGAAGATATCGCCAGCGAGCAAGAACAATTGTATGAACTCACACGCGAGGCGGGCTTATTCTATTACAACTATTTGAATGAAACAACCGAAGGGAAATTTGCTCTCGAATATTTTCATCATCGTGGATTTAGTGATGAAATAATTCGAACCTTTGGGCTGGGCTACTCACCAAATTCATGGAAAGCATTGATTGATTTTGCGGCTGAAAAAAATCTTTCGATCGAGTTATTAGAAAAAGCAGGGCTTGTCCGCAAGCGAGATGATGGATCGTACCATGATTATTTTCGTGGAAGAGCGATGTTCCCCATATTTTCTACTACAGGTCGTGTAATTGGTTTTGGTGCTCGTAAATTATATGAAGATGATCCATTAGGGAAATACATCAACTCTCCTGAGACGATAATTTATAATAAAAGTAAAATTCTATATGGAATCTATAACGCTAAAGAAGCGATAAGAGAGAAAGATTCAGTCATTCTCGTTGAGGGGTATGCAGACCTGATTAGTGTGTATCAGGTAGGTATCAGGAATGTTGTTGCATCAAGTGGAACTGCCCTTACACAGGAGCAAATCCAGCTCATCAATCGGTACACAAAAAAAATAATCATAGTGTATGATGCCGATTCAGCTGGTTCTAAAGCAGCGCTTCGCGGTGTAGATTTAATTTTAGAGAACGATCTCGATGTGAGCGTTGTTTCGCTTCCAGAAGGAGAAGACCCGGATTCATTCGTACGTTCAAAGGGTGGTAAAGCATTAGAGGGCTTAGTCGAAAACTCCATTTCTTTCATTGATTTCATAGCCCAATCGTATGAGCGGGAAGGAAAACTGCAAACACCGGAAGGACAGGCACAGACGGTTCGAGCTATCGTTCAAACAATAGCAAAAATGAAAGATGAGCTAAAACGGAATTTTTATATCAGACAAGTTGCGGAAAAATATCGTTTATATGAATCAACTTTGGTCCGTGAGCTGGAAAAAATTATCGGAGGGAGCCGAAGAACAATTAGAGAGCAAAACACTCATCTGATTCCTATAGCGGCGGATGATATTATTCAGAATCAAAAACATACAAAGCAAGAAATTCCTAATGGTGAGCGTGATTTACTCCATGCAATACTAGAAGGTGGAGTTGAAGTTCTCAAGCTGATTATCGATTCCATTACGCCCGAAGACTTTACTCATCCGCTTACGAAAACTTTATTTATAAGGTTACTGAATTATTTTGAAGAAGGTAAACCGATTGATCATTCCGTTCTCATCGATAATACGAACGATTTAGAACAGCAACGCCTGATAGCAGAGATTGCATTCAGTAAGTACCAATTGAGTAAGGGATGGGATGAATCGGGTATTCAAATTGAGCGTGCAGATCCGAAAGAAATTGCAATCGATGCACTAAATATGATTCGCCGGAAAATTCTGGAACGGTTAACCGCTGAGAATCAGAGGCAATTACAGGAAGCAAGCCAGTGCGGCGAAGATGTTTTACCTTATCTTGAGCGTCATAGACGTTTCATACAAGAATTAATGGAGCTTAAAACAAAAATCATAAAATAAATGAGTAAATGGAGTAATTCCCTCTTGAGTTTTTTTAGATTTATTGTTATATTCGACAATCATTGTTCATATTTCCCTAATCCACCAGAGGGTAGCCGAATAGGTTACCCTTTTTTTCTTTTTCGTTATCGTCTGGTTTTTAAAAATATTATTGCAACTAATGTTTTCGCACTGTATATTACCATCTGACTTTAAAAGCATTTAAAAAAATTGCAGTGGATAAATTATATGGTAAAATCAGGGTCTTCCTCTAAACCAACAGTCATAAATGCGGATCCGTCCGATGTTTCAACACTTGATGGAATTATTAAAGCATTTTATGAATCTATCTCATTTTCTTCTGGAACTCAACCGAATTTCAGACGCTTTCGCACGCTTTTTCATCCTCAAGGAATGTTAGTTCCCTCAAAAGCTGACAAAATGATGCCTCAAAGTGTAATGGATATAAATTCATTCATAAAAAATTCTGTAGAGAATATTGTCTTAACCGGTATGGAACGGAAGGGGAGCATTGTCGGAGAGATTGCTCGAAGAACATTAACGTTTGGAAACGTTACGCATATTTTCAGTACATTTGAAACGAAAAACAAACAAGAAGATTCTAAATCCCAACAACGTGGGGTATATAGCATACAAATGATAAGAGAAAGCCATAGATGGTGGATCATCTCACTGATCTGGGAAACCGAACGCCAGGATATGCCCCTCCCAAAAGCATATCTTGTATGATATTTTCTACCGTTTTCATCTCGTTGCAATTCATTATCTTTCGATGTATATTACAACGAAATATTTGGAGCAATACAACGATTGGCGTACAATTTCCACCGCATTTTAATTGTTCGAACCGATAGGATCGGTGACGTTATCCTCACGCTGCCAATGGCACGTGTGCTAAAGAATCAATTTCCTGATGCCGCTATTACAATGCTCATTCAACCTTATACGGCAGATTTAGTAGAGAATGATAAGAATGTTGATCATGTACTTTTTTATAAAAAGGATAATAATGTCATCTCAATATTCGATTTAGTACGCACGATACGAGAGTACAAATTCGATGTCGTTTTTCATGCTCATCCACGATTTCGAATAGCCCTCCTCACATGGATTGCCGGTATTCCGATTCGTGTCGGCACTGGTTATCGTTGGTTTTCACTTCTTTTTAATAATAAACTCTACGAACATCGAAAAGATGCCCGCTTCCATGAACTTGAATACAATCTGCATCTCCTAAAGACAATCGGTTGTTCTTTTAATCACATTGACACTCACCCAATAATCGAAGTTGCTGCAGAGACACTTGAAAAAGTAAGAAATGTTTTAATAGAATATGGAATTCATTCAAATAATAAACTTGTGATTCTTCATCCTGGAAGTGGTGGATCTGCACGGGATTGGAGTCCGAAAAATTTTGGTATTATCGGAAAACTTCTCAGCGAATTACCGAACATAAAAATCATTGTAACAGGAAGTCGAAGTGAGTATCGGATTGTTGGCGAGGTGGTATCTAAGATTGGAGATGCCGCAGTTCCATTTGTAGATCGTGTATCATTAAAAGAATACTCTGCATTGGCTAAGCTTGCCTCATTATTTATAGCTAATTCAACGGGTCCGATCCACATCGCTGCTGCTGTGGGGACACCGGTGATTGGTTTTTATTCACATATCAATGCAATAAGCGATACAAGATGGGGACCATATACTGAGAAGAAGTTTATCTTTGTACCGGAGGACAAGCCTCAAAATTGTAAAAAATGTCTTCGTAAAAAAAGTGTATCTTGTGAATGTATGGATTCGATTTCGGTAGAAAAAGTTTTTCAAGCTGCTATTAATTATCTCAGAGATAAATAAATATGCTATTAATCACTGGTAAATTATTACTATCCGTTTTCTTGATCTTCGTGTTTATTCTCGCATTTACAATGCCACAATCATCTTCACCATTACAGTCTCGACAAAATAATAACGATACGATAATTGTGCATAGTTTTGATACGCTGCGGATGATTTCTAATAATGCATTTAAATCAGGTGAATACTTGAAGTTTGATGTGAATTACGGTTTTGTAACCGCTGGTGAGGCAATATTGAAAGTAACTGATACGATTTATCAAAATCGGAAATGTTTTTTGGTAGAATTCCTACTCAATTCGAAACCGTTCTTCGATGTTTTTTATAAGGTCCGAGATCGATATTCTACAATAATTGATGCAGAAGGGATGTTCCCGTGGCGGTTCGAGCAGCATATACGTGAAGGAGGATACAGCCGCGATTTTGTTGCAGAGTTTGATCAAATAAATAATATAGCGATAACCAGCGAGGGTGATTATCCAATCCCTCCTTATGTTCAAGATATCATGTCTGCATTCTATTTTGTCCGTACTATTGATTTTTCTGATTTCAAACCGGGTCAAAAAATCTATCTTCAGAATTTCTATAAAGACTCGACGTATGAATTGGGAGTTAAATTCAAAGGTCGGCAAACGGTCAAAGTAGATGCGGGAAAATTTAATTGTATTATTGTCGAGCCCCTTGCAAAAGAGGGTGGATTGTTCAAGAGTGAAGGACGGATCTATGTTTGGCTCACCGATGATGAAATGAAAATTCCGGTGATGGTTACTGCTAAAATAATTATCGGTAATGTTGAGTCGGAATTGGTTACATATCAAGGAGTTGCAGGACCGATTCGCGCCAAAATTTTAAATAAATAGGAAATACATATGCCAAACATCAAGCAAATTGATCTCCATAAGGTTAAGACAGTCCCGATGCGAACACGAAAAAGTAAAGTACAATTCAAAGATTTCGCTAAACCTTTTCAACCTAAAAGACAACCCTTTCCCCATTTTATTGATTCACTGCCTCAGATCCTCGTTGCGGAAGATCTACGCCAATTGGTCGATGATATCGTTTATGCGAACCAACACAAAAAGCCCGTAATCGTATTAATGGGTGCGCATGTGATCAAAGTAGGTCTATCACCCCTTCTTATCGATCTGATGAAAGTCAAGGTCATCAATTGTCTTGCGATGAATGGTGCCGCAGCGATTCACGATGTAGAGATTGCAATGTGGGGAAAGACTTCTGAGGATGTTGAAGAAAATCTTGCGGATGGGAGTTTCGGGATGGTGAAAGAAACAGGGGAGTTTATTAATAATACACTTACACGAGATATATATCGTTCGACCGCTGGTTTTGGTGAAGTATTAGGCAAAGCACTCCAAAAAGCACCCAATAGAAAATATAGTCTTCTTGCATGGTGCAACGAGTTAAATATTCCCGCAACTGTTCATGTAGCGATAGGCACAGACATTGTGCATCAACAGCCCACAATGGATGGCGCTGCAACGGGAGAGATGACATTTCGCGATTTTAAAGTTCTCTGTAATGTTGTGAAAAACTTACGTGGTGGTGGTGTTGTAATAAACATCGGTTCTGCGGTTATGCTGCCAGAAGTTTTTCTGAAGTCGCTCACTGTTGCCCGCAACATCGGGGCGAAGGCAAAAGGTTTTACCACTGCGAATTTCGATATGATTCAGCATTATCGACCACGAATGAATGTGGTTCAACGCCCTACACGAGATGGCGGAAAGGGATATATGTTTACCGGTCATCATGAGATAATGATACCTCTTCTCTGTGCGATGATCAAAAATAAAATGAAAGTAAAATGATGGAAGAGCAAAATCCTTCAATAGTACAACCGGAACCTCAGTTAATTTCTCCCCATCTACCTTTCATCGAACGGCATAGGATTTCTCCAATATCCTTCGCACTGATTTCACTAATGGTTATCTTTGTCCTTTATCAGATTGTAGGAGGGGCGCTAACATTACTTATTTTTGGATTAAAACCAACAGTAGAAAACATCACGGGCTTCCGTCTCGCTACGGGGATATCACAAATAATTTTTATTTTAATACCTTCGCTTTTACTCGTGCGTTTAGCATCTATTACTCCTAAGGAGTATATTCGCTGGAAATTGCCGACTCTTCAGACATTTGTTGTACCTATGATCGGTATTTTTTCACTTCAGCAGATGCTTCAGATATATTTAATATTTCAGGAAAGACTCCCGTTACCTGATGAGCTTCAATCAATGATGGAAAAGTTTAAACAACTATTTGAAGAGCTGTATAAACTGATTGTGGCTTCTACTTCGATTCCTGAATTGTTTTGGGTGATCTTTATTGTTGCACTAATACCCGCTATCAGCGAAGAGATATTATTTCGCGGTTTGGTTCAAAGAAGTATCGAAAAAAGCTTAACACCTATGCGGGGAGTGATTATTACGGGAATTATTTTTGGTGCGTATCATTTGAATCCCTTCTCGTTTATACCTTTAGTTATTATCGGTATTTATCTCGGTTATATTACAATGCGCTCCGGCAGTATCTGGGTTGCAATCGGTGCACATTTTTATAACAATTTATTCGCTTGTATTAGTATGTTCCTCAATCTCAAAGATGATTATGTGATCGTTGGAAACGCATCAGAAATGGATTTTCTTAGTCTCATGCTTTTGTTCTGGTTCTTTGGAATTATTTTCCTTATCTCGATATTGTACTTTATTAAAATAACAAAACCAACTCAATTTTAATTCAAATATTCACATGAGCAATCACCTCAGGCGGATAATAACAGCCGCAATTGCTATCCCGATTATCATTTTAATTTGCATGGCGGGGGGAATTTTCTTTTTAAGTTTTATCATTCTAATTTCATCATTAGCGCTGATTGAGTTTTATAAACTTGCTGAACGAAAAGGAGCAAAACCCCTGCTAACAGTTGGTGTTCTTGCAGGAATATTAGTGAATTTATCTTTTTATCATGTTAAGTTGCGGGATTTTACAGTTGGTCTATTAGAAACCTACGGGATATTAATACCTTTTCCATCTCAATCACAACTTCTGATTATTACGATAATTGTCATTATTGTTATTCTGAAATTAATCGAACTTTTTAGGAACAATGGCTCAGCAATATTAAATGTGTCCTCTACACTTGCTGGAATTTTTTACGTTTCATTATTTTTTGGGACGTTCATTGGACTACGCGAACTTTTTGTACCCTTCGATTTTCCGATGGGGCGTTATTTTCAGAGTCCAGATTGTTATACTAATCCGGAAATTATCAATCAAGTATATCAGTGGGGAGGTTATACCGTTATATCGGTTCTTGCTATGATATGGATTTGTGATACTGCCGCTTTTTATATCGGTAGTGCTTTTGGAAAACATAAACTGTTTCCACGTGTAAGTCCAAATAAAAGCTGGGAAGGTGCGATAGGTGGATTTCTTTTTGCAGTGATGGGTGCTGTAGCCACGAAGTTTTTAATTTTACCATATCTTTCTCTCGGAAGTGCGATTATACTTGGAATAATTGTCGGGATTTTTGGCCAGATTGGAGATCTGATTGAGTCGTTGTTTAAGCGTGATGCTGGAGTAAAAGATTCTTCAAACTTCATACCCGGACACGGGGGTATCCTCGATCGTTTCGATAGTTTGCTTTTGGTTTCGCCGATTGTGTATCTTTATTTAGATTTTGTATTGTTCAGTTAGAATGATTAAGAAGAGAAAAATAAATCTCATCACCCTCGGCTGTCCGAAGAATGTGGTCGATTCGGAAGTATTAATGCGACAGTTGGAAGATCAAGAGTATGAATTCGTTGAAAATTCAGATGAATCTGAGGTTGCTATCATCAATTCTTGTGGATTTATCCAGAGTGCGAAACAGGAATCCATAGATACGATCCTCCATGCTGCCAGATTGAAAAGAGAGGGCAGAATAAAGAAATTGATCGTAATGGGATGTCTTTCAGAAAGATATTCGAAGGAACTAATCAAGGAAATTCCCGAAGTTGATGTTTATATCGGAACTAATAAGTTAGAACGTGTGCTGAATGAATTCGGAGTTGAATTAAAATATGAGCTCCTGGGTGAACGAAAAATCACAACACCTTCCCATTATGCTTATCTAAAAATTTCAGAGGGATGCGATCGCCCGTGCTCGTTTTGTTCCATACCGCTGATTCGTGGTAAACATTTTAGTAAACCAATCGAACATATTGTACAAGAAGCGAAATATCTTTCATCCAAGGGAGTGAAGGAACTTATCCTGATTGCGCAAGATACCACATATTACGGATTGGACTTATATGGTAAAAGGGTACTTGCTCAGTTGCTCGATCAACTTTCAGAAATTGAAGGAATTGAATGGATAAAATTAATGTATGCTTTTCCACATGGATTTCCACTCGATGTTCTGGATCGATTCAAAGCGAATCCAAAACTTTGTCGTTATCTGGATATACCGTTGCAGCATATCTCTGATTCTATTCTAACCTCAATGAAGAGAAGTTCATCCTCTAAGGAGACTTTCGATCTCATAAGAAAAATCCGAGACAGTATTCCCGATATTGCCTTACGTACAACGCTTATCGTTGGTTACCCTAATGAGGGCGAAAAAGAATTTGAAGAGTTGTTAACATTCATAAAAGAAATGCAATTTGACCGCCTCGGTGTTTTTACCTATTCCCAAGAGGAAGATACTGCGGCATACTTACTTGGCGATCCGGTTCCACAATCAGTCAAAGAAGCTCGGCAAAAACAAATCTTAGAGACTCAGAGGGAAATCTCGTTTCAAAAAAATCAACAATTAATTGGCAAAACGATGAGGATAATCATCGACCAGCGAAATGATAATGCTGCGGTCGGAAGGACCGAGTATGACGCTCCAGAGATTGATAATGAAGTCTCGATTGAGGATGCCCATCAACTGAGTGTCGGTGAATTCTATCCGATTGAGATTGTAGATGCTGATGCTTACGATATGTTCGGTATTGTCTCAGCGGTAGACCCATCTTTAAGAGAATCAATAAAAAATAAAGGCAGAGGAAAATGAAAGTTAAATATTTTTTCTTGATTGTCATCATATGCGCCCTCTTTCAATGGACTCTTAACTCGCAAACTGATTTTCCCCCGGTCGAGTTACCAGATCTACCACGATTCTACTTCGATGCGTTATGTTATGATTCAGGCGAATTGGGAGTTACCCGACTCGATATTTATCTGGAGGTGCCGTATGAAGGTGTTAATTTTACAAAGAAAGGAGATACATTCCGTGCCTCGTATGAAGTCAGTCTGAGCGTTTACGATTCTGTTGAGACGTTGGTTGACGAAAAATGGTGGACGGAAAAACTCGAGGTAAAAGATTACAATCAAACAATATCCCAAACTACAAGTAATTTAAGTCAGCGTTCTTTCCTGCTTACACCAGGGTTATACTATGTCGTAGTTCAAATAAGGGATAATGAAACAAATAAATTATTCCGGCAAAAAAGAAAGATTCGGGTCAGAAAATTTTATGATCAACCATTCGCTCTGAGCGATATTATGTTGGTGAGTAATGTGAAATTTGATTCTGGAAAAACAATCATCTTCCCGAATATCTCAGGGAATGTGGGTAATCTGCGAGATACCTTTTATCTTTTTTTTGAGACTTACAGTAATAATCCCGATACCGCTTCTTTTTTTGTTAATATACATAACATGAAAGATGATATTGTCCAGAGAGATTCTTTTCTATTTCAAGTTGGGGATAAGAAACAATCATGTTTCCATAAAATAATGACTTCAAAACTGATTGCAGGAGATTATTTATTGCAAATCAAAGCGGTCATTAACAAGACAGACCAGAGTGTTGAAGAATCTGAACGTACTGCTTCTTCGTCACGCACTTTCATAATTCGGTGGCGTGGGATGCCAACTTCGGTTTTTGATCTGGATGAAGCAATTGAACAACTTCAATATATTGCAGATAGAAAAACAGTTGACGAAATGAGAAACGCTCAACCCGAAAAAAAACGTGAAATGTATCAGGAATTTTGGAAGAAGAAAGATCCCACTCAAAAAACTGAGCGGAATGAATTGATGGAAGAATATTATGCTCGTGTTGCTTACGCAAATAAAAACTTTAGCCATTATACTGTTGGTTGGAAAACGGATATGGGGATGATTTACATTATCTTCGGTTCACCTAGTAATATAGAACGTCATCCGTTTAACATCGATTCGAAACCTTATGAGATATGGACATATTATGAGATAAATCGGGAGTTCATTTTTGTTGATGTAACCGGATTTGGAGATTATCGGCTTCAAAATCCAATTTGGGATTTATATCGAACGCGCCCTCGCTGATTAATAATTGAACCTCATGCTGCGATCTGTTATGAGTTTTGTATTGTTCAGTAGTCTGCTTTATGCCGTCGAAAATCCTCGTATCAAGTCGATCAATTTTATTGGTAATTCCGCTTTAAGTGATCACGAATTAACAAATGTCATGATTATAAAACCTGGCTCAATCTATTCACAATCTCAGCTCTCACGCGACTTAAAATCAATTCATAAAATCTATCATCAGCATGGATATTACTTCTCATTTATACGAATAGATTCGCTCGGTTATGGTCATGATAGTCTTCGCATAAATGTATTTTTAAGTGTAGATGAAGGTGATCAATATACACTCGGTGAAGTGAGGTTTCTTGGAAATAAAGTTTATTCCGGAAACGAGCTTGAGCAAGTAATGGACATTAAAAATAATGAATATCTCATTCCGGAAAATCTCGAATACGGTATTGATCGGATTTTGTCACTGTATGAACGTAATGGATATCCTTTTGCTAAAATCGAGATTCAAAATATCTCATCGTACAAAGAAGAAGCAAAGATGAAGCTGCGTATCGATATAGGGATTGACGAAGATCAAAAAGTTACAATAAATGAAATCCGGGTGTCGGGGAACAAGATGACAAGCGAGCATGTTATTCTTCGAGAGATACGTTTGAAGCTGAATGAATTGTATAATCAAGATAGAGTGGCAAGGATTCCAATATTGTTGAATCGTTTGAACATTTTTTCGCGTGTGGATGAACCCGAGTTGTTTCTAAGCTCAAATGGAGGGGGATTACGAATTCGCGTTCAAGAAGGAAATACAAATACATTCGATGGGGTCGTTGGGTATGCACCTCCTCGTTCAACAGAGGAAAAAGGAATCGTTTCGGGTTTAGTGAATGTCTCGATGCGGAATCTCTTCGGAACAGCTCGAAAATTAAATGTCCGTTGGCTCCGGGATGAAAGAAATTCACAGGAGATCGGCTTACAATATATTGAACCGTGGGTATTAAATTTCCCCGTGAACCTTAGCGGTAAATTTAATCAACGACAGCAAGATACGATATATGTAAAGCGCGGCTTTGAGATTAGAGCAGATTTCATGCTAACGGAATCGTTCATGCTTGGACTTCTTTTTGCCCAGGAAAATATTATTCCATCTCATAACATAAGTTTTGTCTCAAAAAGCCAAGCGATATTTACAGGAGTTGAAATTCAATACGATACTCGTGATGATATTGTCAGCCCGACTAGTGGTGTTAATTACAGAAGCGGATACCAACTTGGGAGGAAAAAGATTTCAACCCAGAGTTCCGCCGAACAGCGTTTAAGTCTTGATATCGATTTTTACATCCCGACATTTCAAAGGCAAGTTATAGCGCTGGGGATGCATGGAAGGAATCTTTCAAGCAGCCGGATAGATCTTGGGGATCTATACCGTTTTGGTGGTACGAATACACTGCGCGGCTACCGTGAAAATCAATTTCTTGGCTCTCGTGTAGTATGGACAAACTTAGAATATCGTTTTTTGATGTCGAGCCGATCATTTGCCTTTGTTTTTTTTGATTCGGGTTATTACTACATTCCAGCAGATGATAAGAGGAATGTTTTATCAAATCAGCTTGTCAAGTATGGCTATGGATTGGGAGTGCGAATGGAGACAGCTATTGGAAATTTAGGTTTAAATTTAGCTTACGGTGAAGGTGATTCGTTTTTACAGGGGAAAATTCACTTAGGTTTGATTAATGAATTTTGAGCGGTGAGTCCCGCCTTCGGCGGGATAAACTCCGAGCGTGAGTATGAAATATGATTAGTCTAAAATACGAAAGAAAATATTGGAAGAGTGGAATTAATTACGTTGCTGGTGTAGATGAAGCCGGTAGAGGACCTCTTGCAGGACCTGTGGTTGCAGCGGCTGTAATCTTTCAATCGGATATTATGATAGATGGGATTAAAGACTCGAAGGTGCTTTCTGAAAAAAAAAGGGAAAGATTGTTTGATATTATTTATGAGAAGGCGATAGACGTAGGGATCGGAATTGTTGACCATAATGTTATAGATAAAGTGAATATTCTTAATGCTACATTTCATGCAATGCACGAAGCAATTTGTAAATTGAAATATGCACCTGAACATTTGCTTATAGATGGACCTCATTTCCCCGGTGCCAATATTCCTTTCACCAAGATTGTGGCTGGTGATTCGAAATGTTTCTCAATTGCTGCTGCATCAATTATAGCGAAGGTTACCCGTGATCGATTGATGAAAGAATACGATGAACAATTTCCTCACTATGGCTTTGTAAATCATAAAGGTTATGGCACTAAAGCTCATCTTGAAGCGATAAAAAAAAATGGTCTCTGCGAAATTCATCGCCGTAGTTTCCGTTTGCTTTAAAGATAGTGGAGAAGGATGCCTAATAAACGACAAAAAGGAACAATCGGAGAAGATTTAGCAGTTGATTTTTTACAAAAAAAAGGTTATTGTATTCTTCAACGTAACTATCGCTACGAACATGGAGAGATCGATATCGTTGCGGAGGATGGAAAAGTTTTAGTATTCATAGAAGTGAAAACACGACGCTCGAAGGATTTTGGCGAGCCGGAAGATGCAGTAACCCCCCGCAAGCGTGCTAAGATCAGAGCAACCGCAGACGGTTACCTCTTTGAAAACAATATTGATGATAAAGAATGCCGATTCGATGTGATAGCGATTGACTATGAAGATAAGGAAATTAAAGTACGTCATATTGAAGATTCTTTCTAAAATAATTATATTTTGGGGACTTCAAAAAACTCAAAATATCTCAGTGTGCTTAGCGTTCCTTTGCGATCTTTGCGTTAAGAAAATATAAGTCTGATGTTTTTAGAAATCCCCTTTTATAATTTCTTTTTAATTACACATGAATGCATCTCTTGTAGCTATAATTGGAATCATTTGGTTTGTTGTAGCTTATAAATGGTACGGTAAGAAAATTGAACAAAGAATTATACAACCGTCCGATTCGAACAGTACACCTGCTCATGAGCTTTATGATAATATGGATTATGTTCCCACAAAAACACCGATTCTCTTTGGCCACCATTTTTCATCTATTGCCGGTGCCGGCCCCATTGTAGGACCGATGCTCGCTTTCTCCCTTTTTGGTTGGCTTCCCACATTGATTTGGATTTTATTGGGAACTGTTTTCATGGGTGCGGTGCACGATTATACAACCATGATGGCTTCGGTGAGGAGTAAAGGAGTATCGATTACCGACATCGCGGAGCGAAGTGTTTCAAAAACAGCTCGTTGGATTTTTTCTATATTTGTCTGGCTTTCTCTCTCACTTGTACAAGCGGTTTTTGCCGTACTTACAGCACAAACGTTAGAGCAAAAACCTGAAATTGTAATTCCAACAATCGGCTTGATGTTCTTAGCGGTTATTTTTGGTTGGGCGGTTTATCGGAAAAATTCTAACCTCCTAATCTCAACAATAGTTGCAGCCGTTATTATTTTTCTACTTATACTTGCCGGCGACTTTTATCCAATCCCTGCTTCGTATGATTTCTGGCTTTTATTTTGTTTTGTATATGCATTTATTGCCGGCGTACTTCCTGTTTGGATGCTGCTGCAGCCACGCGATTATCTCTCAATGTATTTGCTTCTTGCCGGATTAGTTCTCGGCTTCATCGGACTTTTCGTTACAAATCCAACCATAAATGCTCCTATGTTTCTTTCATGGCAAAGCAATAACGGTCCGTTATGGCCCATCTTATTTATCACTGTAGCTTGCGGGGCTATATCAGGATTTCATTCTTTAGTAGGAAGTGGAACCTCTGCAAAGCAACTTGCAAGAGAAACCGATGGCAGAAAAATTTCTTTTGGTGGCATGATTACTGAGGGTGCCTTGGCACTCCTTGTTGTTGTTTTAATTGGAAGCGTTCTTAAATGGGGTAATATATCCACGGAGAATCAATCGAATTTTGTTTTCCAAGATTTAATGAAACAAAGTGTGAATATTACTTTTGGAACTGCGCTTGGAAAAGTGTTGAATAGTATAGGTATCCCTCTTTTTATGGGGATATCTTTCGGTGTTCTTATGCTTAACGCATTTATACTTACAACTTTAGATACGACTGTGCGATTAGCCCGATACATTGTTCAGGAATCGGTAGGAACAAAAGTTAAGATTTTTACAAACCGATACATTGCCGCCGCATCCGGATTATTACTTGCATATTTGCTGACGCAGGGAAATAATTGGAAGATCATTTGGCCCATCTTCGGTGCTTCGAATCAATTAGTTGCCGCTCTTGCACTGTTTGTTGCAACAGCGTATTGGTTCGGTTACAAACGACCGAGAAAGTTTACTCTCATCCCTGCAATCTTCATGCTGATAACTACAGAAGCTGCACTCATCTATCAACTTGTTTGGCAATATATTCCCCAAAAGGATATCGTACTTTCTGTTATTGCATTGGCATTGATTGTCTTAGGATTAATTGTTGCAGTGGAAGCATTCAGGAAGATAAGGTAGGGAAATGAAAACAGTTTACAAACCTGGGAAAAAGTGGAATGCTGATCCCGGTTCATTGTGTTTAGCGGGATTCTCAATCCAACTTATAACTTAGCTTCATTTCATTCGCTAAGTTATGTTGGATTGGAAGTAGCGCTAACGGGATTCGAACCCGTATTACCGCCTTGAGAGGGCGGCGTCCTAAACCCTTAGACGATAGCGCCAAGCTGCCCGGCTAGGAGTCGAACCTAGACTTCCTTGATCCAGAGTCAAGTGTGTTGCCAATTACACCACCGGGCAATTTAGTTTTTGTTTTTAAAATATAGCGATTTCATT
This sequence comes from Bacteroidota bacterium, assembly GCA_030019075.1. GTDB lineage: Bacteria > Bacteroidota > Ignavibacteria > UBA10030 > SZUA-254 > JASEHD01. The sequence continues at coordinate 18,176 of JASEHD010000010.1, read as the reverse complement.
TCTGAGTTGCAAAACAGAAAAATAAAATATGTTGATTTTCAAGCATATTTTTATTATATATCAATCACGTGTTTTATAAAATTACTTGTTAACTATGACGAATCACAATCAGACAATAGACGTCGAACCAAAATCCAAAATTGAAATACCGCTAAATCGAGAATTTATAGGCGAACATCAAGGGAAAAATCTTTATAAAACTGATAATCCTAAAATCCTAATTCAAGAATTTATTTCTAACATTAATGATACAGATAAGGGGAATAATAAATCTTCCCAACTCGAAATTTTAAGGAATGAGATTTCCTCATATCTTTTTGAATACCTCGAAGGATTTCATATCGCCACACATTTTATTCAAAAACTTTCCGGAACAGAAATGGTCGTTAGGCAAACCGACACTATACCACTCACGGTGAAGATATTTAATTGTGTGAACGGAACATTGCTGAAAAGATTAGGATTGAAAGATGGTGTGCAAACAGATATTCCTATTATCGAACATTACTTCCAAAATGATCAAAGAAATGGTTCCTGGGTTAATGAATATCATGTGTATGCACTTGGCCTCGCAACCCCTGATGAGTTTAAACAAATCAATCGTATTGTATCTAAAGTCAATGCAATTTTGCGAGGGCTTTGTGATCGTCGCCAATTGATGTTGGCTGATTTACAATTAGAATTTGGTCGGTATAAAAATCAGATAATTCTCAGTGATGAATTATCCCCATTGACATGCCATTTTTTAGATATGGCGGTCGAAAGTAAAACAAAGCGAGATCGTTTCACACCCGAGAAGGAAGCTTCCGATGGTGCTATAACAGAATTACGGGATCGCTTAACTTCAAAGGTATAATCTGGTGATCACAAAATATGGCTTAAGTATTTTTATTCAAAGCTTTATTATATTAGTAGTAATAATAATTTGTGCAATAGTGTTTGTCGATGAATTACTTATTCGTGCAGTTATTATTTGTATATCTATCTTGTTAATGTTGTTTGTTGTAAATTTTTTCCGTGATCCTGAGCGAGCTTTACCCAACGATGATAACACAATCGTTTCACCAGCCGACGGTAAAGTGGTTTTAATCAAAGAATTGTTCGAATCAGAATATCTCCAGGGCAATGCAATTCAGGTCAGCATTTTCATGTCACCTCTTGATGTCCACGTAAATAGATTTCCGATATCAGGGGTTGTAGGATATTTTAAACACATTCAGGGAAAACATTCAGTAGCATTCCATGATAAATCTTCTGAGCTTAATGAACGAACTCATATTGGTATCGACGATCATGGTTATAAGGTTTTTTTCAAACAGATCGCGGGAACGGTTGCACGTAGAATTATTACTGAAATTTCGATTGGACAAAAAGCAATCCGCGGTAAGAGGTTTGGAATGATCAGATTCGGTTCTCGGATGGATGTGATGATGCCAAGAGGGACAGAGATAAAAGTCAAGCTAAACGATCGGGTGAAAGCAGGTGAAACGATTCTTGCTCAACGTTTAACCACAGCGAAGGAGATTTTATCATGAGAATCACAAGGGCGGTTGTCCCGAGCTTATTTACAATCCTCAATATTTTCTGTGGTTTCCGTTCGATCATTCATACGTCTCAAAACGATTATATCCTCGCAGCTTGGTTTATTATATTGGCGGCTATTTTTGACATGCTCGATGGCGTCATGGCGCGTATTACGAAATCATCAAGCGATTTTGGTGTAGAGCTTGATTCTCTCTCCGACGTGGTTTCTTTTGGTGCGGCACCTTCATTTCTTGTTTATAATATTCATCTCCGTTCACTCGAAGGATGGGGGATGTTGTTAAGCGCTTTACCTATGATTTTCGGCGCCCTCCGGCTTGCTCGGTTCAATGTTCAGTTAGTCGGATATGATAAAGATTATTTCAAAGGTTTACCGATTCCAGCAATGGCAATGACAATCTCAGCTTTCATCTTAAAGTATGTCGATGAGACAAATGTATTACCCAGTTTAGCCGCATCGCTTTTACCTTTCATGGTTGTTATCCTTTCACTTCTCATGGTAAGTACAATTAAATATGATACTATTCCCAAATTTTCACGAAAGGGTATTAAACAACATCCACTGCGGTTTACCATTGGCGTTATAGGTGTAACTGCTATAATTATAACAAAAGGACAAGCATTATTTCTATTCTTTGTTTTCTTCGTTGCTACCGGGCCCATAAGATATATTGTCCAATTCATCCAAAAATCAATTCGGTCTTCACCAAAATCAACAGCAGAAAAAGAAACCGAAGTTACCAGTGTTGATTTTTAGGGGAACTCCTTTGTACTTAGCAAAAATAACAATTACACTTCGGAAATCGATTCTGGATCCCCAGGGGAAAGCGATTCATCACGCACTTGAAAGTTTACAAATGAATTCGGTACAAGAGGTTCGCATCGGAAAACACATTGAAATGAAAATTGATGCACCGAATAAAGAAGAAGCGGTTCTGGTTACCGAAACCGCATGTAAGAAATTATTAGCAAATCCGGTTATGGAAGACTATACATTCTCGGTCGAAAAAATCTCTGAGGGATTTGGGATATGAGATTTGAGATATGTGCAGAAACCCTCGATCCGCAACCCTTCGACTTCGCACAGGATAAATCCGAAATCCGAAATCAGAAATCCACAATGTCTCATACTAAACAAAAATTCGGCGTTGTTGTTTTTCCGGGATCGAACTGCGATCATGATGCATTTTATGTTTTGAAAAATATTTTTAATCAAGACACTAAATTTCTATGGCATAAAGATTCTTCACTCGAAGGTGTGGATGTTGTAATTTTACCGGGTGGATTTTCTTACGGCGATTATCTGCGCTGCGGCGCTATCGCACGATTTTCACCGATAATGAAAGAAGTAATATCGTTTGCCCGCGATGGCGGTATTGTTATCGGAATTTGTAACGGGTTTCAAATACTTTGCGAGTCGGGTTTACTGCCGGGCGCATTGCTTATGAATGAAGGTCTGACATTCGTTTGCAGGTATGTAAATTTACGTGTTGAAAATTCGAATACACGCTTTACATCAGAATGTAACAGGGGTGATGTTCTGCAAATACCGATTGCTCATGGCGAAGGCAACTATTTTGCCGACAAAGTAACAATCGAAACCCTCGAGCGGAACAATCAAATATTGTTTCGATACTGTTCATCGGATGGAACCGTTACGCCTGATTCAAATCCGAATGGTTCAATAAATAATATTGCCGGAATCATGAACGAATATGGAAATGTAATGGGTGTGATGCCGCATCCAGAGCGAGCCGCCGACCCGGTACTTGGGCGAACAGATGGGCAAAAAATATTCAGATCAGTAATAAATAGTTTAATGGTTAATGAAAATTTGAAAAATAATATTTTAGTTGAAAGGAGTTAATTTATGTTTGGTAATTTAGGCACTGGCGAAATAATACTAATTCTACTTATCGTTCTAATTTTCTTCGGAGCGAAGAAAATTCCGGAGCTTGCACAAGGATTGGGCAAAGGATTGAAAGAATTCCGCAAAGCCGCGCGCGATATACAGGAAGATATAAATAAGCCGCAGGAAGAACAGAAGAAGATAGATAATAAGTAATAGTATCTAAATAAGTTTTTCTGTGTCATCAAGGAACGTTTATAAAAGTTTTTTCGGAAATTTCAGCAAAACTAAAATTGCTCATGCTGAAATAATTGAATCTTTTTTTAAGGGTTATAACGCAACCCAACTTAGGGATCAGCGACAGAAATTTCTTCAAACAAAAAAATTTATCGATGAAGTTGGTAAAATCAAAAAAAGATTCATTAGTAATGAGGAAAAGCAACTTGAGTTCCTGAATGTTTTTGATGTTTTGGGATTTAAAACTGATGAAGTACGTCATTCCCAAGTTATGGCTTGGTTGTTTAAGCGGGAAAAAATTGCAGGTAGTCATTTCCAGGATTCTTTATTTTTTAAGGAATTTTGCAAAAGTTTAGGATTGCCTCTCTGGTACGCGGATGAAAATTATAGTGTAACTCCTGAAGAATCTGGTGAAGAATCCAGAATAGATATCTCGATAAAATGTCCTTCTCGATTTATCATCCATATTGAAAACAAGGTGCATGCAGGTGCAGGGTATAAACAATTAAAAAGGGAGTGGGATGACTTGAAGAAAAACCAATATGAGTATCATATTCCAGATAAAAACACACATGCATACTTTTTAACAAAGACTGGGTATCTACCGAAAGAATCATTTGGATTTAGATCTTTATCTTGGGAACGAATTGCTACTATTGTTCGTGGCTGCACGAATAATCAACTTCCGGTTAAACTACAGTGGTTTCTGAATCAATATTTGATGACAATTAATGAACACATCCTCGGGGTTTGAACAATGAAAAATAAATATTCTACAGCACGATTTTTACTTGAAAATTACCATACTTATTACGAATTACGGGATGCCGAAAAGAAATTGCAGGATAAGTTAAAAGAGTTACTTAAAGATTTAGAAAAAGAACTTCCATTAAAAAATTGGTGGAAATCGGATTTGAATTTGAAAGTTGGAGAAAGATATATACGTATTTGGAAAGCAGATTGGACATACAAAAAGGGAAATAATCGGAATCCTTGGAGATCTGCCATGATTTTGCTGGATTATTTTACTATTGAAGACATTTTTGATGACACTTCGGAACCTGGTCCTGTATTCTACGTATGGACGAAATATTTACAAGGCGGAAAATTATCTGATAGGGATTTAAACAATAAAATAATTAAATTGTCTAAATTTCGTTTTGGTCCGAATCGAATCAGATATGATTGGACAGAATGTGCGATTACATACAAATATCTTCCTACTGGTGGCTGGGTAAGTGGGTTGATTGATTTTACGAAACTAAAAAAAACCTTAATCACTGAGATTGAATATTTAGTTAAAACGTTTGGTCCAGTTTTAGATAAAGTATCAAGAGAGTGTAAAAAGTAATAATATTTTTTTAATTTTGAATTTTTAATTTTGCATTGAGGAATAATGAGCATACTCGTCGATAAATCTACCCGTCTTGTGGTTCAGGGAATCACAGGCGGCGAAGGAACATTTCATACACATCAAATGATCGATTACGGAACTAAGGTTATTGCCGGCGTAACACCGGGCAAAGGCGGCTTGGTGTATAACGGCAGCGATCAATATCCGTTTAAGAAACCGGTGCCTGTTTTTAATACCGTTGCAGATGCCGTAAAAAATGAAGGTGCGAATACATCTATAATTTTTGTTCCTGCCGGATTTGCTGCAGAAGCGATTATGGAAGCGGCAGAAGCCGGCATAAAACTGATTGTGGCGATAACTGAGGGCATTCCTGCGCGTGATATGGTAAAAGTATATGAATACCTCCAACGAACAGGAACCCGAATGATTGGTCCAAATTGCCCAGGAATTATATCACCGGGTAAGTGTAAGGTAGGAATTATGCCGGGATTTATTCACAAACCGGGGACGGTTGGAATTATTTCACGCAGTGGAACACTAACATACGAAGCGGTGTGGCAAGTTACACAGCTTGGTCTGGGACAATCCACCTGCATCGGCATAGGTGGCGATCCGATTATTGGGACACGCTTCATTGATGCTTTGAAATTATTTAAGGATGATGACGGAACCGAAGCGGTCATCATGATCGGTGAAATTGGCGGGACTGCTGAAGAAGAAGCTGCAGATTATATTAAGAAAAATTTCAAGAAACCTGTCATAGGTTTTATTGCTGGGCGCACCGCTCCTCCGGGCAGACGCATGGGACACGCAGGGGCAATTATCTCTGGCGGAAAAGGAACTGCTGCAGAAAAGATGGTTGCTATGAAGAAGGCGGGAATCCATGTGGTCGAAAGTCCAGCATTGATAGGAGAGATGGTAAAAAAAGTTTTAGGAAAAAAGGTATCGAAGAAAAGTAAAAAGTTAGAAGGAAAAAGTAAAAAATGATTGAAAGAACATTGGCAATTTTAAAACCGGATTGTGTAAGGAAGAAATTAACGGGTGAAGTGATTGCCCGAATCGAAAAAGCCGGATTTAAAATTCTCGGTATGAAAAAGATCAAATTAACAAAAGAAACCGCCAGTGGTTTCTACGCTGTTCATAAAGGGAAACCTTTTTACGATGGATTGGTAGAGTTTATGAGTTCCGGGCCATGTATTCCGATTGCACTCGAAAAAGAAAATGCTGTTGCCGATTATCGTACACTAATAGGAGCAACCGACCCGAAAGATGCCGCACCGGGAACGATACGAAAACTATTTGCCGATAATAAAAGCGAAAATATTGTTCATGGGTCCGATTCACCCGAAAACGGAAAGATTGAAATCGGCTATTACTTTTCTAAAAAAGAGATTATCGAACTCGATTGAAAATTAGGAATTATCAGAGTCGGCTTTTTTATTTCCCATGAGTATCGATTCCCCGTTGTGCAAGTTTATCCGCCCGCTCATTAAGCTTATTCCCTGAGTGTCCAACCACCTTATGAAATGTTACATCATACTTTTTCAAAAGTTCCAATAATCTCATCCACAAATCCTGGTTCTCGACAGGTTTTTTCTTAGCGTTCTTCCATCCGTTCTTTAGCCACGACTCGAACCAGCGTTCATTTATACAATTTACTAAATAAGCACTGTCAGAGTAGAGGTCTATTTTAAATCCTTCTTTCTTAATCGCCTCTAATGCTTTAATGCAGGCAGTGATTTCCATCCTTTGGTTTGTTGTATTCTTTTCACAACCGTAAATTTCTTTTGTGATGTTTTCGAACTTTAGCACCGCACCCCAACCGCCGGAGTTGTTGTTGAATTGGTTGCCGGAACATGCGCCGTCGCAGTAGATGATTATTTTATTTTCAGAGGAATGTTTCATGGTTGTTCATTCTTTGTTTTCTTGTTTCATAGAGAAATACAGCGCTGGCGCTTGCTACGTTAAGGGAATCGGTTCCTCTCATCATCGGGATTGTAACGCTCATATCGCAAGCATCTAAAACTGTTTTTGATATCCCTTCACCTTCGTTTCCCAGTACGATGCAAATATTTCCGCTGAGATCGGTTGCGTGTATCGAATTATCTTCTCCAAGATGTGCCGCTATAATTTTAATATTATAATCATTCTTCATTATTGAAAGAGATTCAACGAGATTTGAGCTGTCTACAACCGGAATCCCAAACACAGCACCCATAGAATTTCGTACAGCACGCCGTAAATAGGGGCTGCTCGAATTCTCACCGACAATAATTCCATCAACTCCGAATGCAGCACAATTTCGTACGATAGCTCCGACATTTTCTGCATTAACCAATCCATCAAGTGCAACGACGAGGTACGGTTCTGAAAATTTTGCGATCATTTCCTCTAACTTCATTGGCGAAGGCACTTTTGCAACCGCCATAATTCCTTGATGGAGGTTGTTGCCGACTATCGTCTCTAGGAGATTTTTTTCAGCGATGAAGACAGTAGGTTGTGTCGTTGAATGAATCCCCGAAATGGAATGGTGGAGTATTGGATTTTTGGAGTGATCATCTAGTGGAAGTCCGTTGTCTGATGTTTGATATTCGTTGGGGAAGATGCTCTTGTGCCATTGCGGAGTCATCAGCATTGAGATAATTATCAAATCGGATGCAAGTAAACGTCTCACAACTTTTTCACCTTCGGCAACAAAAATTCCGTCTCGGATGTGTTCGTGTGGTCTACGAAGCGTTTGATACGGCTGAAGCTCAGGCAGATCGAGTGATGTAACTTCCTGCATTTTAAAATTTTGGTTCATCTCGTATAAAAGATATATCTTACAATCTTGAAAAACAAACTATTAGCAAATGAGATTGAAAATTAATAATATGAGACTACTGAAAAATTTCTTTAACAAAATGTCATGGTTCGACAGGTTCACCATGACTGTTATTTTATTTTTCAGATGTCTCAATGTATGAATAATTTCAGAGGTATGATATGAAGATTATTATTGCTGGCGGCACTGGTTTCATAGGGTCAGAATTAATTCGACGGCTACTTGATGCAAAAAATAACGTTATCCTTCTTTCAAGAAATCCGGATACGGGCAAATCAATTAAAGATGACTCGTTTCAGATTGTTAAATGGGATGGCAAGACGATGGGGGAGTGGGCGAGACATATTGATGGTGTTGATGCAATTATTAATCTCACAGGCGAAAATATTGCGGCAAAACGCTGGAGTGAAAAACAAAAAACTCGACTGCTCCAGAGTAGAATTGAGCCGACGCGGGCTATAGTGAATGCAATATCGGAAGCATCTTGCAAGCAGCGCATTCTGATAAATGCTTCTGCCGTAGGATATTATGGTAATTTCGGTACTGGTGATGTAACTGAAGCAGAACCGAGAGGCGTAGGATTTCTTTCCGATTTATGCGAGCAGTGGGAACGTGAAGCGATGTACGCTGAAAAGTATAAGACACGAGTTGTGCTTCTAAGAATTGGAGTTGCTCTGGATCCTTCGGGGGGCGCCTTAAAAAGAATGTTGCTACCGTTTAGATTATTTATCGGTGGACCGCTTGGCTCAGGAAAACAGTGGTTTCCATGGATTCACCGCGAGGATGTGGTGAATATTATCTTTTTCGCACTTGAAAAACAATCACTATCAGGTGAGGTTAATGTCTCCTCGCCGTCTCCAGTTATGATGAATGAATTTTCTTCATCGCTTGGCAAAGCGATTGGAAGGCCGTCATGGATGCCTGTACCGTCATTTATGTTAAAACTGATGTTAGGCGAAATGTCGGAAATGCTGATTGGTGGAAGGCGAATTATACCCAAGAAATTATTAGAAGCTGGTTATAAATTTAAATTTCCAACACTGCATGATGCGCTAGAAAACTTCTTCGGATAATTATTGCCAGTTGCTGGACTGATCGCATTTACTCTATACTTCATCGTGTGTGCTGCGTCCCGTTCCAATTCGATTGGAATAGGAGAACCTTCGACCTCCCTGTCTTGTTTGTGAAACAAGACGGGACGCTCTGAACCAGTTTAGCTTTCTTGATTTGTGGGTGCTGCGGGGATCGAACCTGCGACCTCCGCCTTGTAAGGGCGGCGCTCTGAACCAGCTGAGCTAAGCACCCAATATTATTTTGAGGACACTGCAGGGATCGAACCTGCGACCTCCCCGTCTTGTTTGTGAAACAAGACGGGACGCTCTGAACCAACTGAGCTAAGCGTCCGGTGGGAGTCGGGGTTCCTAGAGGAAAATTGAAGCAATTGAGAGGTATCAGGATACCCCGACTGTTAATATTTTATCCCGCCTACGGCGGCTTGCCTGCTGCCTGCCGCAGGCGGGCAAGCAGGGATTCTGAAAAAGAACTGCAATTTAACTTCACTTTGCTTTTTAAATTGTTTCATTTTCGAAGAGCGGGAGACCGGGATCGAACCGGCGACGTTCAGCTTGGGAAGCTGACATTCTACCGCTGAATTACTCCCGCAATGTTTTCAAAGAACCTTGGCTCTGCCTTCAGCGGGATTCTCAAAACAGCAGCCAATTACTCTGCTCTTGGGCTGTTTTTAATGAAGTCCCGAAGGGATCCCTTTGGGACTGACATTCGAACTCTATTCCGCATCTAATCCATAAACAATATAATAAAAACAATAGAAAAATGAAATGAGTTTTATTGCCTTATTTCATCAATCGGTTTTTTATTAAAGCCCATGCCGCTAATGTCATGCCGTCCCAGATTTGACCGGATTGTATTTTTTTCTCAAGCTCGCTTGGTGTAATAAATACTTTTTCAAATTCCTCAGTTTCATCTGGGTTCGCATCAATTGGTTTGAGATTTTCAGCAATATACACTCGACAAATCTCATCGGTTACGCCGTTGTATGGATTGAAAGCAGCCACGAAAGATACATTTTCCGTTTCAAAGCCGGTTTCTTCAGCAAGCTCGTGCCTTGCTGTCCCCTCATACGTGGCACCATCTTTAACACTTCCACATGGAAATTCAAGACTCTCTTTTTGAGCGAGATATCGATATTGATTTACCGTTATTAATCTCCCATCATCTGTCAATGGAATAACCATACTGGATCCATTTACATGAACGAAGTGGTACTCGCCAATTTTACCAGACGGAAGCTCTACGTCATCTTTACGATAAGTCCACCAAGGATTTTTTAATTCAAATACTTGTCGAATTTTTATCCAGGATTTTAAAGGCATAGGTTGGAGTGTTTAGAAATTCGGTCCATGTTCTTCTTTTTTATAGAATCGCTTTACTATAGATACGGCCTCTTTTGGATCATCGGTGATTGAAAATAATTCTAAATCTTTTTTCGATATCATTCCATCGGAAAGTGCTTTTGTCTTGAACCAGTCAATAAGTCCGCTCCAATATTCTCGTCCCATCAATACGACAGGGAAGGGATGAATCTTTTTCGTTTGAATGAGAGTTGTTGCCTCGAAGAATTCGTCAAGCGTCCCAAATCCGCCAGGCATGACGATAAAACCCTGAGCGTACTTGATGAACATAACTTTCCTTACATAAAAGTGCCTAAAGGTAATCAACTTATCCGGGTCTACATACTCGTTTGCTTTCTGTTCGAACGGTAGATCAATATTGATTCCGACCGAATCTCCGGCAGCTTCGCGTGCGCCGCGATTTGCTGCTTCCATAATTCCTGGTCCTCCTCCTGAAATTATTCCGTAGCCTGCTCGAACAAATTCTTTCGCTACCGTCTTTGCAAGTCTGTAGAAGTGTGTCCCGGGCTGAATACGAGCAGAACCAAAGATGGAAACACAGGGACCTAATTTTGATAAGGTCGAAAAACCTTCTACAAATTCTGCCATCACGCGAAAAACCCGCCATACATCTTGTTGAGTCCTAACGAGATGATTAAATTGTGTGTCTATGTGTAAATCTCTATCCGTTCGTGGTACCATTGAATTATCTCCATATTAAATATATTTTCAATATAGGATTTTTTATGAAGCCATTCAATATGTGAAAAAAGTGGTTATTACCAGCCGATTATCCTTTTTTGCTCTTTCAATCGTTTTTCGTTATATTTTTTTTAAGTAAACGAATATTGAACTATCATGAGAACATATTTAAAATCCAAAATCCATAATGCGAAAGTAACTGAAGCGAACCTGAAGTATGTCGGCTCGATTACTATTGATGAAGCATTGATGAAGAAGGCGGATATTTCAGAATACGAAAAAGTTTTAGTTGTTGATAATACCAATGGTAACCGATTGGAGACGTATGTAATCAAAGGGAAGAAAAATTCCGGTAAAATTTGTATGAACGGTGCAGCCGCTCATCTTATTAAAAAGGGAGATGAAATTATCATTATGACATTCCAGATTTCTACTAAACCTCTCAAACCCAAGATCATAATTGTAGATAAGCACAATAAGTTTATTGACTATACAAAGGAAGAATTAGACAAACTCAAAAACACTTGCTGTTAGAGGTTTGGATATAGATTTATTTGGATGATGATTTGTCATTCATTGCTTATCACCTATGACAACCGTTGAAAATTAGATTCTCAAATGTGAGAGTTTTTCAGGGTTTTTCGATAAATTTGCTATTTAATTTATATCAATATGGTTTTTTATCTGGCATACAAATTGACATTTCTATATAATACTTCACTGGTTTTCTTGTTTAATAATTTACACATTAAAGCAACATGAACATCGGTATATTGAAAGAGAATCCTACTCGTGAACGGCGCATAGCGTTGACTCCCGCTGGTGTCCAAACTCTTGTGAGTGAGGGAAACCAAGTCTACATCGAGAAAGATGCAGGAAATGCCGCACATTTTTCTAACGATCAATATGAAAAAGTTGGAGCAAAGATTGTTTATTCAAACGATGAAATATTCGGTCGGTCCGAGATAGTCTTAAAAATTTCTCCGCCGACGCTTGAAGAATGTGAAAAGTTAATTGATTCTCAAACTTTATTATCGGCGCTTCATCTTGCTGTAGCGAAACAGAAAGTTGTTGAGCTTCTGTTGGAAAAAAACATTTGTGCCATCGGATACGAGCTGATAGAAGATCAAAATGGTGATCTTCCCATTCTTCAAGTGATGAGTGAGATTGCAGGATTAATGGCGACTCATGTAGCAGCACGGTTCCTTGAGAGCAGTACTAACGGGCGAGGAATAGTGATGGGTGGTATTACCGGAATTCCACCAGCTACAGTTCTGATTATTGGCGCTGGAACAGTTGGACAAACCGCCGCAAGAATTGCGTATAATCTTGGTGCCGAAGTAATAGTTCTTGACAAAGATCTGAGGCGGATTCGTACTCTCGCGAATCAATTTAATTATCGGATCGTGACTGCAATTGCTAATGAGTTTAATATTAAGAAAGCAATCCAATTTGCAGACGTGGTCATTGGTGCAGTTCTGATAAAGGCTGAACGTGCACCTCATGTGATTACAGAAGATATGGTTAAGATGATGAAACCGGGTTCGATCATTATTGATGTTTCGATTGATCAGGGGGGCTGTATTGCTACAAGCCGATTAACTACGTTAGAGAATCCAACGTATGTTTTACATAATGTTATTCATTATTGTGTTCCTAATATGCCAGCGAACGTTGCCCGCAGTGCAACTTATGGCTTGACGAATGCATTGCTTCCCTATCTTTTAGAAATGACACATTTAGGAATCGTCCGTGCCTTGAAAGAGAACAAGGGACTTGCTAAGGGCGTGTGTACTTATTGTGGTGTAATAACAAAAGAAGGAGTCGCACGACGTTCTGGATTAAGCTCGCACGATATATATTCTCTTATCCGCGATTGATTACTGGCGACTAGAAAATTATGAACTGGGTATATCAATATAAAGATAAACTTACCACACCAGAAAAAGCTGTTTCTGTTGTTAAAAGTAATGATAGAATATTTATCAGTGGTAACGCAGCTACTCCTTTTGCACTGATGGAGGCACTCGCTGCTCGAAAAGATGAACTTCAGAATGTAGAAATCAATCATGTTTTACTTGTTGGTAATGATCCATTCTCAGAACCGGGCATGGAAGGACATTTCCGTCATAATTCACTTTTTGTTGGACCGGCAGATAGACAAGCGATCAATGAAGGTCGCTCAGATTATGTGCCAGTGTTCCTCTTTGAAATTCCCGCGTTGTTTGCAAAGAAAATTATTCCACTCGATGTTGCAATCGTTCAGGTTTCACCTCCGGATGAGCATGGATTTATGAGCTTCGGTGTTGAATGTTTAACAACAAAAGCTGCCGCCGAGAATGCGAAATATGTTATCGCACAAGTGAACGAAAACATGCCTCGTACATTAGGCGATTCTTTTATTCATGTTTCGCGTTTTCATCATTTTGTGGAAATTTACAGGGACCTACCCGAGTTACCCAGAAAACAACCGACAGAGGTTGAATTCAAAATTGGTAAACATGTTGCTTCACTTGTCGAAGATAATTCAACTCTGCAGCTCGGTATCGGTGGGATTCCCGATGCGGTTCTGCAATCGTTGATGGACAAACGAGATCTTGGTGTACATACCGAGATGGTATCAGACGGTATGGTAAAACTGGTTGAAGCTGGTATTATTACTAATTCAAAAAAAACGATTCATCGAGGGAAGATAATTGCAACTTTCATTTTTGGTTCTCAACAATTATATTCATTTGTCGATAATAATCCGTTATTCGAAGTTCATCCGTGCGATTATACAAACGATCCATTCATAATCGCTCAGAATGAAAAAATGGTAGCTATCAATTCAGCCATCGAAGTTGATATCACTGGTCAAGTGTGTTCTGATTCAATCGGTACAAAAATTTATAGTGGATTTGGAGGCCAATTAGATTTTATTCGCGGTGCGGCATATTCAAAAGGTGGAAAACCAATCATCGCACTGCCCTCTACGACAAAAAAAGATACAGTCTCACGAATCGTTGCTAATCTAAAACGAGGGGCTGGCGTTGTTACAACCCGTGCTGATGTCCATTATATCGTTACTGAATATGGTATTGCTGAGCTTCACGGTAAGAATATCCGTCAGCGGTCAAGAGCGCTGATTGATATTGCCCATCCAAAATTTCGTGAGGGTTTAGAACAATATGCGGTTGAACAAAAATATTGTTTCCCTAAGAGTATTAGAGTTGCAAAGTCAGTATAAAATTATTTACATTAAGTAATGAAAAAAATATAACAAACGAATTATTAACATTTTTGGAGTTTAGGTATCATGACAAATAATCAAAAATTAAACACGTGGGTAAAACAGGTTGCACAAATGTGCGAACCGGATTCAATTCATTGGTGTACTGGCTCAGATGAAGAGTATAGTCAGATGTGCGAGCTATTAGTTAAGCACGGTACTTTCATCAAACTTAACTCCGAGAAAAAACCCAACAGCTTTTATTGTCGTTCTCAAGCTTCAGATGTTGCCAGAGTGGAAGATAAGACTTTTATCTGCTCCGAAAAAAATATTGATGCGGGCCCAACGAATAACTGGAAAGACCCTAAAGAGATGAAAAACATTCTCACCGGATTATTTAAAGGGTGTATGAAGGGGAGAACAATGTATGTGATTCCATATAGTATGGGACCGCTTGGTTCAAAAATTTCCTATATCGGTGTAGAGATAACTGACTCGCTATATGTAGTCGTCAATATGCGAATCATGACTAGAATGGGAAGGAAAGCTTTAGATGTTTTAGGAAATGGCGATTTTGTTCCCTGCTTACATTCTGTGGGAATGCCGTTGAAAACTGGTGTGTCTGATGTTTCTTGGCCCTCGAATAATGAGCATAAGTATATAGTTCACTTCCCAGAGGACAAGAGCATTTGGTCATATGGAAGCGGATATGGTGGTAATGCATTATTAGGTAAGAAATGTTTTGCACTGCGGATAGCATCAATTATGGCAAGAAACGAAGGCTGGTTAGCCGAACATATGTTGATCATTGGTATAACATCGCCTGCTGGGATTAAAAAATATTTTGCGGCAGCATTTCCAAGTGCATCAGGGAAAACAAATTTAGCCATGCTTAAATCTTCTTTACCTGGTTGGAAAGTCGAGTGCGTTGGAGATGATATTGCATGGCTGAAGTTTGGTGAAGATGGAAGATTGTATGCAATCAATCCTGAGGCAGGATTTTTTGGTGTTGCTCCCGGAACATCATATTCTACAAACGAGTATGCGATGGAAACTTTGAAGAGTAACTCAATATTCACTAACGTAGCACTTACTCCGGATTATGATATTTGGTGGGAAGGAATGACAGAGGAGAAACCCGCGAAGTTAACCGATTGGCTTGGCAAAGAATGGACACCAGCAAGCGGTACGAATGCGGCACATCCCAATGCAAGGTTTACAACTCCTGCACGTCAATGTCCAGTTATCGATCCTGATTGGGAAGACCCAATAGGAGTTCCAATTTCAGCAATGATTTTCGGCGGGCGTAGGGCTTCGGTAATTCCATTAGTTTTCCAAGCATTTAATTGGCAGCACGGCACCTTTTTGGGTTCAACCCTTTCATCCGAAACCACAGCCGCAGCTGCTGGTGAGGTTGGAAAAGTTCGCAGAGACCCTTTTGCTATGCTTCCTTTTAGTGGTTATAATATGGGTGACTATTTCAGCCATTGGCTCACGATTGGAAAATCTGCTGCTCCAGAAAAACTACCTAAAATATTTTACGTAAATTGGTTCAGAAAGAATCCTCAAGGGAAGTTTCTATGGCCCGGCTACGGTGAAAATATGCGCGTATTGAAGTGGATTTTTGAAAGAGTTACCGGGTCTGAGAATGCTGTCGAAACTCCAATTGGATACATGCCGGATGTTAGCCACCTCGATGTGGGCGGGCTAAATATTTCCATAAGTGATCTGACTGAAATATTAAAGATTAATAAAGATGAGTGGCTCAAAGAAATTGAAGGTATAAAAGAATTTTATAAAATATTTGGAGATAGGTTGCCAATGGGTTTAAATAACGAATTGGTCGCTCTGGAAAATAGATTAATGAAATCTACTCTATAAAGGTGAAATGATGAATCCCGCCTTGCGGGGTGATTTTCTTATGATTTCACATATTTTTAACTTCACTACACGAAATGGCTACTTGCGCTAAAGTTTCAGCGCGAGCAAGTTTCGTGCCTGCACGCCGTAGTGCGTTACAGCGCGCAGGCTTGAAGTGTAGCTGTGAAATCACCTTTTAAGATTCGACTCATATAAATCAAATTAACTTTAGGACAAAAAATGGCAGTACGCGGAACAGTAAAAATTGACATTGAGACGTGTAAGGGCTGTGAATTATGTATCGAAGCATGCACGCAAGAAAGTCTCGCAATGTCGAAAGAAATTAACAACAAAGGTTATCATTACGCTGTTCTTGTACAGGACAATTGTACAGGATGCATTAACTGTGCATTGGTTTGTCCTGACGCTGTGATAACAGTTTATCGTGAAACTAAGAAAAAGGTAAAAGAACCAGTTGCTGTGATAACAAATGTAAAACAAGATATTAGAGTTACAGTGGATAGTTCACTCCCAAATGGAGGGATCGATATATGAGTGAAGTTAGATTAATGAAAGGAAACGAGGCGTTAGCCGAAGCTGTAATCCGAGCGGGTTGTGATGCTTTTTTTGGCTATCCTATTACGCCTCAGAACGAACTTATTGAATACCTCACAGATCAAGGGCGAAAACGAGGTATGATTGTAATGCAGGTTGAAAGTGAAATCGCAGCGATCAACATGATTTATGGTGCATCTGGTGCCGGCGCGCGTGTAATGAGTTCTTCTTCAGGACCCGGTATAAGTTTAATGCAAGAAGGATTATCTTATATCGCAGCGGCAGAATTGCCTTGTTTACTTGTAAATATTAGCCGTGGCGGTCCGGGGCTTGGTACAATCCAACCATCGCAGGGTGATTACTTTCAGGCGGTTAAAGGAGGTGGGCATGGTGACTATCACTTATTAGTTCTAGCGCCTGCAAGCGTACAGGAGATGGCTGATTTTGTTTTTCTCGGGTTTGACCTTGCCGATAAGTATCGAAATCCTGTAATGATTTTATCCGATGGTGCTTTAGGACAGATGATGGAAAAAGTAATCTTCAAGGATTACGACCCAAAACAACACAAGATTCCCAAACCTTGGGCAACAACAGGCAAAACGCCCGACCGACAACCAAATGTAATTACATCGCTTCATATATTTTCAGAAGAGATGGAAAAAATCAATTTCCGTCTTCAAGAAAAATATAGGGAGATAGAAAAAAATGAAGTTCGCTATGAGCTGATTTCAACTGATGATGCCGAATATCTTCTAATGGCATTCGGATTAACAGCGCGTATCTGTCAGCGTGTTGTTGAGATTGCACGGCAGCAAGGGTTAAAGGTTGGTCTTTTACGCCCGATTACTCTTTATCCATTCCCGTATGACATTTTGAACAAATTAGCTGACCAAGTGCATGGCGTACTCGATGTTGAAATGAATGCTGGACAAATGGTTGAAGATGTTCGGCTCGGTGTCAATGGGAAAATTCCAGTTAATTTCTATGGACGTATGGGTGGAATAATTCCAACACCTGAAGAAATTTTACAAGCTCTGCAAAAGATGATAAAAACAGTTGATGTGAAGGAGAAAGTTTAATATGCCAGAAGTTCAAATCTCATTAGATGGAATGGAAGTAGTTTGGGAAAAACCCAACACTCTAACTGATATTCGGATGCACTATTGTCCTGGATGTGGACATGGTGTAATACACAAAGTTTTGATGGAAGTAATTCAAAAGATGGGAATCCAAGATAAAACAATTGGTGTAGCACCTGTTGGTTGCTCAGTTCTTGCGTACCATTACATGAATATTGATATGCATGAAGCTGCTCATGGACGTGCAACTGCTGTTGCGACCGGTATAAAAAGGGTGCTTCCTGATAAACTTGTTTTTACATATCAGGGTGATGGCGATCTCGCAGCGATTGGAACTGCTGAAACAATTCATTCGTGCAACCGTGGAGAAAATTTTCTCATAATTTTCATTAATAACGCAATCTACGGAATGACCGGCGGACAGATGGCTCCCACTTCGCTGGTTGGAATGGTAACGAGCACAACTCCCGAGGGCAGAGAGATTCATACACAAGGGCATCCATTTAAAATAACTGAAACTGTTGCGATGCTGCCAGGGACTCATTATGTAAC
>JASEHD010000109.1 GCA_030019075.1 Bacteroidota bacterium | reverse complement strand
GCGACATTGGTGCCTCCGGTGGTAATGGAATAGTGTTAATGCCAGCGTTATCTATTTCCCCGATATCTGAATTTCGTTTTCAGGTGAATCATGAATATTTTAATAATAAGAATTTAAATAGTTTAACCTCTCTCAGTCTTACCACCGGATTTTCTTCAAATTTAGAAATATATTTTAAAGCATCAACAGAAAACTGGATGAATTCTGCTCCACTTAGACGGGTAGGATATGGCGCTAAATTTATTTTTCCGATGAGCTTCGAGGCAGTCAATTATCCGGCTCTCTGGTTTGAAAGCGTTCAAGGCGTGAACGAACTGGAAAACTCTTTATTTAAATTGAAATTAATTCACGCCGCCGTTGTTATCAATCCTGATTTATTTAATAGTTCACCCACTTTTCTCATAGGTGTTTCAAGCACAAATGTTTCCGACCGCCTTTTTTTGGCAACAGGCATTTCGAAGACTATAACTGATAATATCAGAATCGGCTCCGAGATTACTTACAATTACTATAGTTCGGATGATGTCCGGGGGTCTGTTCTGATAAATAAACGGATATTTTCGAATTTAGGGATACAATTTGTATCAACATATCTCACTTCGCCATCATTAAATACATGGTCATTTTCACTTGGGCTTGCTCTCTCCACTTCCGATATAATTTTTTTTCCACGAGCGATAGAAAGTAATGATAAAAAATTAGTACCTGATTTTGATGAATTAATGAAAAGTTTACAAGACGTAGAAAAAAAAGATGAAACGAAATAAAATAAAAATGATAAATAAATATTTAACAATAACGATGCAAGCATTCATTGCCTTTTTATTAATTGGCTGCAGTGCATCGAAGGATGCTCAAAAAACAGATATCGTTTGGCCCTCGCCTCCCGACGAGCCAAGAGTAAAATATATTAAAACCTATCAAAGCGAGGATGAATTCCTTTCTGGTTTTGGAAAAGCCGTTCGTATGATAGCTGGGGAAAAATCTACAATAGGTTTATCAAAACCGTTTGACGTTACGACTGATGGGAAAGGGAAAATTTTTGTCTCGGATATGGAGCAAGGACTTGTAATGTTTGATGAGGTAGAAAAAAAGGTAGTTCCGATCGGGCAAAAAAGTATCTACCCGCTCGGCAGGGTAGTTGGCTTAGCGTATGGTAATAATAAGCTTTTCGTTGGCTCAACAGAAATAAAAGCGGTTATTGCTTTAACGCTCGACGGACAAGTTGTTCAAACATTCGGAGAATTAGGACAATTTCAAAATCCGGTTGATGTTGCTTACGATAAGTACTTAAATCGTGTTATCGTTGTTGACAATAAGATTCATCAGGTTGTTGTGTTTTCAGAGAATGGCGACTCATTGTTTACGATTGGTCAAAGAGGTGAGGGAGATGGAGAATTTAATTTCCCACAAAGCGCCGCAGTGGATAAACAAAGCAACATTTACATTGTTGATGCCTTCAATTTTAGGGTTCAGGTTTTCGACAAAGATGGAAAGTTCTTGCGAAAATATGGACAGCAGGGTGAAGTATATGGAATGTTTAGCCGTCCGAAAGGTATTGCATTAGACGGCTTCAATAATATTTATGTTGTAGATGCCATACATAATAATTTTCAGATTTTTAATAATGATTTCGAACTGTTGATGTTTGTTGGCAGATATGCTGTTGACGATAATTTAGGTTTTATGAATCCGATTGGGATTGATATCGATGAATCAAACAGGATTTATGTAGCAGACCAGTTGAACTCGCGTGTTCAGGTATTTCAACTGTTAAAAGGGAATTAAATTTTTTTCTCATTTGCCTCGTGAGAATGAAATAATTAATTAACGATGAGGCGATTAAAATTAACAAATAAGGAGTAATTTCATGAAAAGAATCCTTTTCTTAACCTTAGCGATACTAATTGTATCGACATGGGCAATGGCACAAACACAAGGAACTGCTTTTATGTCAGCTGCAAAGCACGACTTAAGAGTGAATTCCGGTAAATCGACACAAGATTCAGTCGCCGGTCCTTCTGATAAGATATGCTCGTATTGCCATTCACCGCACATTCCGGCAGCGGGTATTAAAGACCCACTTTGGGCACGCGCTGCAAAAGGTACTAACAACTGGGGTAAATATTCTGGTCAGCAAATAGACGCAACAGTAGTTGACCCCTCTGACCCGGCAGGCGACCAACATAAGAACGAATCGAATATGTGTATTAGCTGCCACGATGGCACTGCTATGTACACATCGGCATCTTATGTTAAGAGACCATACGTTTCTGGCAACACAAACTGGACAGGTGGTACCCCGGTTGCATTTACTGCACGTAAATCGAATTATGGAACACGTGGACGAAATGCAATAGTAAATGGAACTGACTATGTTGATTTAAGCCACACACATCCAATCAATTTCGATTACAGTGATGCAGTTTTAGCAGACGGCGCACTTTATGCAGCGGTTAATGCAAAGTATGTTTACCACGATGGTACACAGAAAATTGGACGATTATTTAATGATAAAGTCCAATGCTCATCTTGTCATAATCCACATAAGAAAGATACGAAAATGTTACAAGGTGATACAGCAGACGGTAAGCTTTGCGTTGCGTGTCATGCAAAGTAACTTTGATTAGTCGTTTGTTAAATTCTGGGGCTTTTATTTTGTAAGCCCCAGAATTTTTTAAAAATAATTATTGGCAAGGGAAATTTGTTGAGAGTAAGCATAAGGATATTAATCCTTATTATGACTTTTGATTTTATATCATTTGGTCAAATAAGTTCTTTCGGTGGTGATGTTCGGTATCAATTTCAATATAACGATGTAAATACCGCGAATTCATTATCAAAGTCTTTCCGGCACAGTCCGCGAATTTCGTTAAGGACTGCGGGTTATATTTTATCTCCATCCATTGCACAAATACATTTGAGTTCTTCCCTCTTTACTAATTTTAATCAGTCGTACTCGAAGAACTTTTCTTTTTCATCTAAACAAATTTCATATAACTATTATAATTTAAGCTTGACTCTTCTACCAGACTTTCTGGTAAGATGCAATGTAACTGCATCAGAAAATGAGGTTGAGTCTAAATCTAAAACCGCGAGTTATTCGGAGAACCCATCAAACTTCAGGAATCAGCAGCAAAGGATTAATTTATCGACAGATAAAGTTGAATTTCTACCAAATATTAGCTTAGCGATTGGAAGAAGCAGAAATTGGTCGCTTGCCTCTTTTTCAAATATCGATCAAACTCAATACGATTATTCGCTCGTGTTATCGAGAGGAACAAGTAGCTCAAACATTTCGCTGTCGGCTTATTTAAATGAAAGCTTTGAGAAATCTACAGATTATTATAACAAGTACTATCGGATTCAATTAAACGGGATGAAAGAGATCTCAAAAACCGGTAAGATAAATCTTAACTCTGAACATTACAGGCACAGTTCGTTCGCATTTACTAATGCTAACGCAACTTATAGTGATAAAGCGAATGAACAATTGAGATATCAAACATTAATTTCAGGAAGAATTTCTGAAACTGAGATTACTTCTAATGTTAGTTATAATCTTGCACAGTCCATTAATTATACTATCGATAAAAATTATAATTTAGGTTACAGCATAAATGGCGGCGGGGGGAGCGACTATTTTTTAACCGATAAACAAAGCGGTGCATTTAACAAGATTAATACTTTTGGTTTGGGTAATGGGGCGACATTTCAACATAACAGACAAATAGGTAAGGTCGGATTCGGTAATGGTATCTCTTTTGGCTATGCACGACAATTTAACCCGAATAAGCAATACTCTGTCAACTATGGGTTGGGGAATTCATTTACTACGAATATTTATAATGTTGATGTTAACGGAAATTTTGATATCGGGGGAAGCCGAACATACCTGTTTTTAGAACGAGCCGAATTTTCAAAGACTGCAACCTTATCACTTTCAACAAGATTAATTGATGCGGTTTCATCTGAAACAGTAATTGATTATCGTGATGAAAAAATATCAGAGTCCGATTTATACGATCGCTTCTTCAGGCAAATGCGGATAAATCAGCGGCTTCACGGTTCTGCCTATTACTATATCCCTATGAATTTAAATTTCAGCGGAAGTGTTTTTTTTAATATGTCGCCAAGATTATCTAAACATTATAATGCTAATTTTTCTTTTAGCAGCCCTTATTTCTTTATCGTGAATCTTTCTTTTGGATATTCTATTTCCTGGTCGTATGACCCTTTTTATGCTCGCACAATTATTGACCACACTGCTGAATTTCGATATTCGTGGAGAGCTTTACAGTTTCATCTAAAACTAAGAGAGTATAAATATGTTAATAATCGAAGAGATATACTTTTTACTTTGATTCGTCCCTTTTAATATTAGAAATAATAAAAGTATGACAGAGAAAAAAAGGTTTATCAAGCCAGCCATTATAACAGTGGTTGGAGTAGTTATGGCAATATCCGCATTTATACCGGGGATTAACGCTCCCTTTTTTAATGACGATAATGTTTATATCATTGGTAACAAAAATTTTGAAACACCTGTAACTGAGGTTTGGAAATTTTTATTCGAGCGAACTAACAATTACGAGTATCTACCCATCCGCGATATTATATATCGAATAGAATTCGAGATGTTTGAGGATAATCCGATCGGCTATCGCATAGTGAACTTCGTTTTATACGCTCTGTGTTGTTTTGGTGTTTATATAACAGCGAGAATGATTCTTAAAATTATAACTGCTAAAGTTGCAGGAACAGATCATAATCGAATAGAATGGATTTCAAGCTTGAAAGACCTTCTTTCAGGTGTGCTAATGTTGTTCTCATTATTCTATTTTCTAAAAGGAATTATTGATGAAGTCGTAATCAAGAAACATCTTTATGTAAGTTGGATTCTATTCTTGTTGGCATTGTTTTCTAAATCTACAGTTTTACCGATGATTGTTATAATTTTCATAATTGCAATCGTTCGTTTCGGTATCGATAAACTGAGTATAAAAAAATCATTTTCTTTAACCCAACCTTATTTAATAATCGGATTTGTGTTTCTATTCATCTACATGCACACTGGTTCGGATTCAAAAATACTTGCCGCACCATTTTTATTCGGGTCATTCCAATCTATCGTGAACAATTTTCATATACCTGTCATCATACTCGGTTATCTCGTTCGTATTGCTCTGCTTCCAATTGATTTACGATTGATATATGATGTAATGGATTTTGGAATGCCGTTTATTACAGCGATTGTGTTAGGAGCTATTTGTATAGTTAGTGTGGTAGCAGCATTTCGGTTTATGAATAAGAGATACGCGCTGACTGCATTCGGAATAATTTGGTTTACAGTTTTTACTTTACCTTACCTGCAAATAATTCCTTTTAATTCGTGGTCGTTTGCAAGCGAGCGTTATCTGTTTCTTTCGATTTATGGATTAGCATTGATAATTACTTCAATAATATTTTTACTGAATAAAAGATTCGGTATTGCTGCCGCATTCATTATCATCGTTGTTTATCTGAGTAGTACTTTTCATTATAGTTTGATGTGGCGTAATAACGAGACTCTAATTGAAAATAACGCACGTTTCTCTCCAAATCATACAAAATCTCAAATGATGTATGTTGAGTCTGTGCTGATGCCAAATAAGCGATATAAAGAAGCTATCGAAATTGCCTCTAAAACAGGAACCACAGAGATTGACCGTGAAAGATTTGTACGATACGTTAAAGTATTTCAAGCGTACGATTCTGATCAATGGGAAGAAATTGATAAACACTGCGAGTGGTTGGAGGGAATGACGGGTATGCATAGCTCAACCGGGTTTTTGAATATACTCGGAATTCATTATGAGAACAAAGGAGATTTTATTAAAGCGATAGAGTATTATTACTATGCGATGGATGCAACCTATACAAATGAGGACCACCAAGGATACGCTGAAAGAATAAAGATATTACGCTATCCATACGAGCATAAAATTAATGAATTAGAAATGTTATTAAAAATAGATCCTAACTCAATTAATGTAATTGGAGCGTTAGCAAATCTGCAAATGCAAATCTTTATGCTCGACGAAGCACAAACCAATTACGCAAAAATATTAAAGTTAGATCCTGAGAATAAAATAGCGTATTATAATCTCGGTTTGCTATTTCGGAAAAAAGGTGAAGATGCCCAGTCTGTAATATATTTACAGCAGGCAGTTGACTTGGGTTTCGTAAACGCTATGGTATTAAACAATTTAGCTATCGGTTACAAAAATATTGAAGACCTTGAAAAAGCTGAGGAGATGTTCTTAAAAGCAATTGAGCTCGATGAAAACTATTGGTTTGCATCTTTTAATTTGGCAAAGTTGTATGCGCTGAATAAAAACAACCAGAAAGCCGTTGAGTATTTTGAGAAATCAAAAATGATTGTTGTCGAACAAGGGTTATCATCCGAAAACATTGATTCTTATTTAACAGTTATATATAAAGTTCAAGATGCAAAAGTAAATTAATGATTATCCTCTCTGCATTTCCCCTTGCCAGAGAGACGAGGGTTGGAGTGCCGATTATTGGCATTCCAATCCTCACTATGTTATATTTCATAGTATTAAATATTACCACTAAGGCACTAAGAACACTAAGATTCACTCAGATATTATGATGTCGCATAAAATTAAATATTATCTCATACTTTTATTATTTGCTCTTCACTGCTTAGGATTGGTAGTTGCACAGGACAAAGGTATAAAACTTGTGTATCCTCCATCGCCGCAGAAGGCGCGCATACAGCATCTTCTAACAATCAACTCGATGAAAGATATCGAGAAAGAACCGTCATTCTTTTCGAAGATTGTAAAATGGGTTTTTGGCGGTACGACTACATCGAGATGGTTAGTTCAACCTGTTGGTATTACTGTTTCCGATAAAGAGAAAATTTTTGTAGCTGACCCCGCTGCAAAAACTGTTCACATTATTGATTTAGGAGCAAACAAATACGAGAATCTTCTTGAATTCGAAAATGAAAAATTTATTTCACCGGTTGGCTTGACAATTTCAGATGATGGAGATTTGTATGTGTCTGATTCTGAGAAAGGTGAAGTTATAGTTGTTGATGAAAATTTAAAATTAAAATTCCGCCTCAAAGAAAAACTTATCCGCCCCACAGGCATTGTAATCGTTCGGGATAAATTATATGTCGTTGATACTGGCCTGCATAAAGTGTGGGTGTTTGATTTGTATGGTAAATATTTGAACGAGTTTGGTTCAAGAGGGGCCGGTGAAGGCGAGTTTAATTATCCGGTAAGCATTACGGCGAAAAATAACTTTCTGTACGTCGTTGATGCGTTAAACTATCGGATACAAATATTTGACCTCGACGGGAAATATATTTCCTCGTTTGGCAAGCTTGGGAATGCGGCGGGCTACTTTTCGAGCCCTAAATCAGTATCGACTGATTCTGATTCAAATATTTACGTAACTGATGCACTTTTTGATAATTTTCAAATATTTAATCAGAAAGGTGAACTACTGTTATTAATCGGAAAATACGGCAGCGACGTCGGAATGTTCATCAGTCCGAATGGAATCTTTATAGATAAATCAGATAAAGTTTACGTTGTCGATACTTTTAATAAAAGAATACAAATATTCAAATACCTAAAATGAAATCAAAACGAAATAGATATATAATTATTACACTGCTGATGAGCTGTACAACTTCAGTCTTTACACAAACAAGAATAGTAGATACAAAGCATAATTTGAGTGTGAGTGGAACTGGAACAATAAAAGCATTAACCGAAAGACAAATTTGTGTATTCTGCCATACACCTCACAGCCCGAGACCAAACTCTCAGTTATGGAATCGTCAAGACCCGGTAGGTGATTATGTTTTATATTCAAGTGACTACTTAACGAGTAAAAATTATCCAAGTCCCAGCCAGCCGAAAGCGGTTTCAAAACGTTGTCTTTCGTGCCACGATGGAACGATTGCACTTGGAGCGGTTTATAATGTTTCTCCGGGTTCAATTGCAATGGGTGGCGGAATAATCACGATGCCGGAGGGCGCGCCCGGTTATATCGGAACATCGCTTGCCGACGATCATCCGGTTGGTTATGTGTATGACCCTATAGCTGATCCAGAACTCGTTGCGCGTTCATTTCCCTGGAATACGAGAGTAAAATTAGATCCAGATGCAGCAAATGGAACTGTTGAGTGTCACACATGTCATGATTCACATAATAATGAGCACGGCAAATTTCTCCGAATGTCTTACAACAATGCTGATTTATGTAATTTTTGCCACAATAAAACTAACTGGCAATCATCGGCACATCGCACTTCGAACCAAACATACACAACACCCGGATCAAGTATAACGACAGTGGGTGAATGGTCTTGCCGGAGTTGCCATAAATCGCACAGCGGCGCCGGAAAACCGTATTTAAGGCCAATGGTTGAAGAAAATAATTGCTTTCAATCGGGTTGCCATGGCAATACATCTAAAGGTGTAAGTACAAAGGATGTTCAAACTACTTTCCAAAAAACATTCACACATCCTACAATAACAGTAAGCGGAAAACATCTTAACCCTGATAATTCTACGAGTCTTAACATCCCAAACCGACATGCAGAGTGTGAGGATTGCCATAATTCGCATCAATTGCAGAAGGGGTTAAACTCAACAAAAAGTAATCAAGTTTCAAATGTCTTAAAGGGAGTTAGAGGTGTTACCCCGCCAAATGCAGATAATTGGACGCAACCAAATCCAACAAATTATACGATTGAATATCCCGCTGTTCAGGAAAATCAAATTTGTTTTAAATGTCATTCTTCGTATGCTTTTGGCTTGGTTACGAACGGAGTTACTTCCATCGTCGGTCCATCCGGTGTCAACATCACCGACCAAGCAATGGAGTTTAATCCTGCGAATAAATCGGCGCACCCTGTGCGTGTCTCGACAAATAACTTATTCGGTTCACAATTTCCGAGAGAGCTAACTACATATCAAATGAAAGACGAGTGGAATCAAGTGGGTAACCAAACGATGTATTGCTCAGATTGTCACGGTAACGACCAAGCCACTTCTAACTTGATACCACAAGGTCCTCACGGTTCGAATCGAAAATTTATGTTAACGGGCAGTGCTGGTTATTGGCCCTCCAACGCTTTCGGTAATCTATGGTCGTTGAATGATGTAAAGAATAACATGAACAATTGGCAAAACGATCTCTTCTGTTCAAACTGTCATCCTGTTTATAGCGAGGGGAATTTTAAAAACAACGTCCACAACAAAAGTGAACATCAGATTAGCGATGTAAAATGTATTACCTGCCATGTTGCTGTTCCGCACGGTGCTAAACGTTCTCGACTGGTAGGTTACGCGAGTGACGTGGCACCGTACAACTATTCAGGAATGGGAAATTACGATAAGCTTGTTATCGTCGGATTTCAAAAAGCTTCTTCCCCAAACAATTATGAAAAGAATAATTGCTCGATGAATGGAGTTTGCCATGGTGCTCAAAGTGGAGTTTATGAGCCGTGAGAATGAATTAATAGGTTATTTGAAAAACTCTAATTTAGAAATAAATGGATAAACTAAACCCGAAAACGAGGAATTACATAATTTATGTAAGATTTAACTTGATATTTAGCATTGACAAGTTTATATTTAATATTAGAATAGGATAATCTCCACAAATTACAATGATTCTCACAATAGAAGAAAAACTGTCGATCTCATTCTGGTGGTTAGTAGCGTTGGGCATCACAGGGTATCTAATCCTTGGAATTGCCAACACGCTGGTGGTAATTCTCCAGTAATCTAACTATTCGTTTTAGATACTAATCATTCTCTCATTGACTTTTAACATGAAGAGTGGTTATTTATTTTTAAAAGATTGTACAATTCTTTTACTCCCTCTTTGCCAAGAACATAATCCAATTCTACAGCCCCGATCTCAAAGATAGTCAAAATCCCATCCGATTTTATTATTTGGCAAGGTGTGCCATTCTTCAGCTCAACGTCATCGATCATTAAAACGCCATTTTCAATTGTAAGCGGGTAGGCAACGCAGTAAAACGGTTTAAGTGTAAATGGACTAATACCTTCGGCGGTACAAGCTTTCTGAAGCGCACAAAGTCCTGCGCTGTCAAGGAACACACAACCATAATCAAACGCTTGTGTTCCAACCGATCGCCCCGAGGGAAAATCTGTATCGCTTATTTCATTTTTTTCAAACCATAACTGCGGATTGTGTTCCTGATGCGGCTCCATATATCTAATAATCAGATCAGCGTGAGCAAGGATCTTATCACGCTCGGAAATATCGGTAAACACACCCCACTGGCAGCATTCACCTTTGCAGTTCCTCATATCACAAACGGATGAAAACCGGAGATTGAAAACGCTCTCATCGATTTTCAATTCAGGGATGTGAGTAAGGTGGTGTTTCCGGAGAAAATTATTATTCATAATTATATGAAGTTACATCTTTCATAAAGGAAATCCAAACGTTGATGAGGAAGAAGAAGTATAATTATTAACTGATGTTACGCAAAGATTATTTTAATAATGCTTCATCACTACA
>JASEHD010000108.1:8369-10638 GCA_030019075.1 Bacteroidota bacterium | reverse complement strand
AACAATAACGACAACCAAATCCACTACATATACACAGAAAACAATAGGATGTTAACAATTGTTATTTAAACAGCTCTCTCTAATTTTGTGCGTAAATCTTTAACAATGGATTTAAATTTAGGATCTGTGGATATTAAATCTTCAACAGTTTGATAAGCATGTATGACCGTGCTATGATCACGACCACCAAAATGTAAACCAATTGTTTTCAAAGAAGAACTTGTTAATACTTTTGCGAGATACATTGCAATTTGGCGAGCGATAGCGATTTCTTGTTTTCGTGTTTTAGCGCGGAGAAGATCTTCTGGTACTTTGAGATATTCTGAGACCGTACTTTGAATTTCTTGAATTGTAACGTAAGGACGAACATTACCAATTACAGACTGAACCACATCTTGTGCAAGCTGTAAGGTTATATCCCGGTGTTCGAGCGATGCTCGGGCTAAAAGACTTATGAGGCATCCCTCTAACTCGCGGATATTTGTAGTAACATTTGACGCTATGAACTCTACAATATTGTGTGATAATTCGATTCTACTATCGCTGCATTTTTTTTGAAGAATTGCTATGCGTGTTTCGAGATCAGGAGGTTGAATATCTGCAGTTAATCCCCACTGAAATCGTGAAATAAGACGTTCATTCAAACCTTTAAGATCTTTCGGTGGTTTGTCTGAAGATAAGATTATCTGTTTACCAGATTGATATAAGGTGTTAAAAGTATGGAAAAATACGTCCTGTGTTTTTTCTTTTCCTGCAAAAAACTGTATATCATCAACTATTAAAATGTCAAGGCTGCGATAATGATTTGAAAAATCTGAAACGGAATCTTTCTGAATTGATTCAACAAAATCTACAGTAAATTTTTCACTTGAAACATAAAGAATTTTTTTCGATTTTCCGGATTGTATCACGCGATTTCCGATTGCGTGGACAAGGTGTGTCTTACCCAAACCAACACCACCATAAATAACTAAAGGATTAAACGATGTACCCCCCGGACTGTTTGCTACAGCAAGGGCTGCTGCTTGAGCAAATTGGTTGCTTTCTCCTTTAATATAATTTTCGAAGGTATACCGTGGATTTAGAAAATGTGAAATCGTTCTCTGAGTGTTCCGAGGAGTTAATTCCGATTTTGGTTGACCGGTATTTGCATTTCTATTTTCAGCAAGACCATCTGTTTGTGTTGATACTTGGACAGAGAAATGATCATCCTGGCTATAAGGTATAGATTCTCGCTCTTCTGGTTTTACGATATAAGACAACTCCACGTTGGTGCCAACAACATGTGTAATAGCTTCGATAAGCAATGAATAATGGTGTTCCTCTAACCAATCTTGAAAAAATTGGCTGGGTATCTGAATTGTAAAATTTCCATTTTCAAACTGAATTGGTATAATTGGCTCGAACCAAGCTTTATAACTTTGGCTGTTTACTCTACCGCGGAATATTTGTAAACATTCTCCCCAAATATTTTCAGCGATTGCATTTGGTAACTGAGAGACGATATTTTCTCCCGACCCTATTGTATCAAGTGTAATTTTATCAGAGCTAAAATTTTCCATAATTCATTTAAATATAATAAGTTACAAGCTTTTCAACATAATGTTAACAAACATGTTAACAACTCATGGAATTTTAATTTTCTACGATGCTTTTGTTAGTATAGGTACGACCAGCACTATCCTGAAAAACTATTTGAATTATTTGAACTTCATGACAACTTATTAACAAGTTGCTTTAAGTGTAAAACTGCCCAATAGAGAGAAAAAGTTGATAATTATTAACAACAACCAAATTACCCACAAATTATCAACAATGTTAAATAAGATCATCAATCAATATATAATACAAAGTTTATCATACGATGGCAAGTAAAATTTTAATTTAATTAAAGTTTGTTTTAATGTTGCCAATTTTATATATTTATCAAAATTAAAAATAGTTGCACATCTTTGAGGATTGCTATAAACAATCCTCTTTTTTTCCAAAATGATAAAAAGAAAGCAATTTTATGAAACGCACATTTCAACCAAGCAATCGGAAAAGAAAGAACAAGCATGGTTTTAGAGCTAGAATGAAATCAAAAGACGGTCGAAAAGTAACTTCGCGCCGGCGTGCAAAGGGGCGGCACAAGTTAACGGTTAGTGACGAAAGTTAAATCACAAATTTATTAGCGTGGATCGAACTCTTAAACGAGCAGAAATTCTAAGAGGAAAAAAAGTATTTGAATTTGTCTTGAAGAATAGTAAAAAAATCGAAGGTAAATTCA
>JASEHD010000108.1:0-8359 GCA_030019075.1 Bacteroidota bacterium | reverse complement strand
TCATACGATGCTATGCTATAAAGGAACTTCCAGTTAAAGAAACAAGAAAGGCAATACTTTTTGGTGTTTTAATTCCCAAAAGCATTTCACGAGCAGTAGATAGGAACCGCATAAAAAGATTGATTCGAGAATCGTATCGGACGAACAAAACAATTGTTGATACAATTCTTAATAAACCAGCTTGCTGTGCAGCATTTCTTTTTAGCTATAAACAAAAAAATATTCCATATAAGAAAAATCTTAAATTTATCGAAATTCAGGATGATATGGTAAAAATATTAAAAAATATTTCGCAGATGGATGTTCTCAATTAAAAAAATAATAATCTCGTTAATTCGTATTTACAAAGCAATCATTTCTCCGTTTCTTCCTCCGAACACATGTAGATTTTACCCAACATGTTCATCTTTTGCGCTTGATGCGATCCTGAAATATGGAACAGTAAAAGGTTCAATTATGTCCCTGAGGCGGATCGTTCGATGTCACCCTTTTCATCCGGGAGGATATGATCCTGTTCCCTAATAATTATCATAACTAAACTGAAGAAAACGATATGGATAAAAATGTAATCATCGGATTTGTACTAATCGGTCTTGTACTTATGGTATGGATGTGGTTAAACGCGCCCCAACCAAACGCTCTGCAAAATCTTCAAGATACACTTTCAACACAGTATCAAAGAAATACCATAGAAACAATAAAAGAAAAAAAGGACCAGGATTACTTAACAAGAAAAATCCAAACGGGGAGTCAGGATACGCTCGGTAAATATTTCTCTCATCTGAAAAAAGGTGAAAAGAAAATAATAGTTATTGAAACAAAAAATTACCGCGCTGAAATTGCGACAAATGGAGCCGCTATAAAATCATGGATATTAAATAAATATTTAACGTGGGACAAGCACCCTATCGATTTAATTAACTCACCGGAATCGGGCGAATTCCACCTCATCTTTTACACAGCAGACGGTAAAGTTATTAACACGAAAGATTTAATATTTGAAGTTAATAAATCGACAAAGCGGTTAAATAGTTTGTTGGATGGCGATTCAACAAAGATCGAGTTTGTTTTAAATGTCAGTCCACAAAGCCGTATTTTCAAAACGTTTATTTTCTATGGAGACCTATATTCATGTGATATTTCCTATCGTTTTGAAGGAATGGAGCGAATTATTTCAAACTTTGCTTATCAGGTAACCTGGGAATCTGGGATTAGATATGTTGAACATAACAGCGTAGAGGAATCGAATTCAGCCAAAACGTTCGCATATGTCGGCGGAGAATTAAGCGAATTAGATGCTACTAATTTTAATGAGGTTGTAAAAGACAGCAATATTTCGGGGCGGGTTACTTGGATAGCGACAAGAAATAAATATTTTACCGTAGCTATTGTTCCCCGCGGGAAAGAAAGTAAACGAGCATATCTTGAAGGTAACAGAGAACGTTTACCAGACGAAGGTGCGAGAGAAAACTACAATATGGCTCTGGAAATGCCCTTCATGGGTAATTCGGTTGAGTCAGATCGTTTTACCGTGTATCTTGGACCCATCGATCTTGATATAATAAAAGAATATAAAATTGACCTCGATAAGATTATGAGTCTCGGTGCGGTGTGGATTATCCGACCAATCTCGGAATATTTTATTATTCCACTGTTCAAATTTCTAAGGATGTTCATTCCCAATTATGGAGTTGTACTAATTGTCTTTTCGATTATCCTTAAGATTATTTTACACCCCCTTACTAAGGCAAGCATGAAGTCAATGCAAAAAATGCAAGCACTCCAGCCTATGATGACAGAAATTCGGGAGAAGTATAAAGATGATCCACAAAAAATGAATCAGCAAGTAATGAGATTATATAAAGAGTATGGGGTAAATCCAGCCGGCGGATGCTTGCCGTTGCTATTACAGCTACCGATACTTTACGCATTGTGGTCAGTATTCAGTTCAGCGATTGAACTTCGTCAAGCATCGTTTGTTTGGTGGATTACCGATCTCTCCGTTCCCGATGTGATTACTAAATTACCATTCAGATTACCGATCTTCAACATAAACGAGATAAGCGGTCTTGCGCTGCTAATGGGAATTACCATGTTTATCCAGCAAAAAATGACCGTGAAAGATCCTCGGCAGAAAATGATGGTATGGATGATGCCAATATTAATGACACTTCTGTTTAATGCTTTCCCCTCTGGCTTAAATTTGTATTACTTTGTTTTCAATCTTCTTTCTATTGCACAACAAGCTTGGATAAATAAGAAACACAAAGGTGAACCACTTCGTAAGGTTGAACCGAAGAAATCGTCCGGAGGCTGGATTGCAAAGATAGCGAAAGACCTTCCAACAAAACCTAAGCGATAAAAGAGATAAAAAGTATACATGAAAAAATCCTGTTAATAACTAACAGGATTTTTTATTGATTGTTTTTCTTACCTAAGTTTTATAAATTGAAAAAGGAATTTCAAACTCAAATTATGTATATACAAGACGATACTATTGCTGCTATTGCAACACCAATCGGCATTGGTGGGTTATCTGTCATAAGAATTTCTGGAAAAGAGGCAATTGATTTAGCCAGCAAAATTTTCAAAGGAAAAAAATCACTCAGCGAAGCAAAAACCAGCACGGCTCATTTTGGGATAATCATTAACAAAGAAGGTTATCATGTTGACGAAGTAATTGCGACAGTTTTTCGAGCCCCTCATTCATATACCACAGAGGATATGGTCGAGATAAGTTGCCACGGCGGAATGTATGTTACTAAGGAAGTATTAAATACAATATTAGAAGCGGGGTCGCGTCTTGCCCAACCGGGTGAATTTACTAAAAGAGCGTTTTTAAATGGGAGAATAGACTTAGCTCAGGCAGAAGCTGTCGCCGACGTCATTCAATCAAGCTCTACACTTTCCCATAAAGCTTCGATGACTCAACTTGAAGGATTCCTTTCAGACGAGATTAAGAAATGTCGCCAAACGTTATTGGATTTATGCAGTTTACTTGAACTTGAGTTGGATTTTGTTGATGAGGGAATAGAAATTCAAAGTCTCGGAGAATTAAACAAGAAGATTAAATCGGTGCTACTTTCAATTGATAACCTTATTGACTCATATTCTGTGGGAAAGGTATATCGTGAAGGAGTACGGGTTGTAATTGTTGGCAAACCAAACGTTGGTAAGTCTAGTATTCTCAATATCTTATTGAATGAAAACAGAGCCATTGTAACGGATGTTCCGGGCACAACACGGGACATCATCGAAGAAAATTTAATAATCGAGGGAATTCTTTTTAAGGTTATTGATACAGCAGGCGTGAGAAAAACTTTAGATCCGGTTGAAGTCGAAGGTGTATTAAGAACTCAAAAACAGATTGAGATTGCAGATGTGATAATTATTGTTCTTGATCATACGCAAAGATTTACTTCAGAAGATAAAGAAATCTTGAATCATATAGAAAATTGCGGTAATATTCATAAAAATCTGTTAGTAATAAATAAAATGGACATTGATATAACCGATTGTAGATTTGAAGAAACAGTTAAAACCCTTAACAATCTCAGGATATATATTTCAGCAAAGACCGGAATGGGTTTACCAGAATTAAAAATAAGTTTGGTCGATATTGCTACTCAGGGCAGAGTCACTACCGGGGAAATAGGGGTAATAATAACTAATGCGAGGCATAATGAAAGCTTATTGAAAGCTCGAAACAGTCTTCAAACAGCTATTATTAGCATAGAAGAAAATATGAGCAATGAATTTATTGCACTTGATCTTCGAGCCGCATTATATTTTTTAGGTGAAATAATTGGAGAAATTACAACAGACGATATATTGAACAACATTTTTTCAAAATTTTGCATTGGAAAATGAAGATAGTTTCACGTGAAACAAAGGAATATGATGTAATCGTTGCAGGAGGAGGTCATGCTGGAATTGAAGCAGCTCTTGTCGCTTCAAGAATGGGTTGTAATACACTTCTTATAACATTAAGCGTTAAATCAATTGGGCGAATGTCGTGTAATCCGGCGATTGGAGGAACCGCAAAGGGGCATCTTGTTAGGGAAATTGATGCAATGGGTGGTGAAATGGGGAAAACAGCTGATGCTACAGGAATTCACTTCAAAATGCTTAATTTATCAAAAGGTCCCGCCGTTTGGTCCCCACGATGCCAGAACGATAGAGAATGGTATTCTAAAACGGCACAAACTACATTACATAATCAAAAAAATTTAGATATTCTTGAGGATGCTGTTATTGATATTTTGACAGTGTCGGATAGTCACATATTTAACCAACGAATTAAAAGCATTGTTACAAAAGCAGGTAGAAATATTAAATGTAAGAGTTTTATTTTATGTTCTGGAACATTTTTAAGGGGCCTTCTTCATACGGGTTTTATTACCAAACCAGGTGGTCGGTTTGGTGAAGCCGAAGTTAATCAACTAACAGAAAATTTAGAAAAAGTTGGATTTGTTCATGGAAGGCTAAAAACAGGTACGCCACCGAGGATAGAATTAAATAGTATAGATTTTGATGAGACCTTTCTCCAAGAGGCAGATAAACTACCCCAGCCGTTTTCTTTTCAAAATGAGTTTGTCAGGAATATTCAGATACCAATGTATTTAACATTCACTAATAAGGACACCCACAAGGTACTAAAAAAGGGTTTCCATGAGTCTCCATTATATACTGGTAGGATAAAGGGGGTTGGACCGAGATATTGCCCCTCAATAGAAGACAAAATAGTGAGATTTTCTGAAAAGGAACGACATCAAATATTCTTAGAACCAGAGGGATACAATACAAACGTTGTCTATGTAAACGGATTCTCAACGAGTTTACCAGGGGAGATTCAAATTGAAGGACTTAGAACGATACCGGGATTGAGAAATGTTAAAATGATTCGTCCTGGGTATGCTATAGAGTACGATTTCTTTCCGTCGCATCAACTTAAGCTCACGCTTGAAACAAAATTAATTGAAGGATTATTCTTTGCGGGTCAAATAAATGGTACATCTGGTTATGAAGAAGCGGCAGCGCAAGGATTAATGGCAGGAATCAATGCCGTACTAAAACTGCGAAATGAACCAGCATTTATTCTTAAACGATCACAAGCATACATTGGTGTTCTTATTGATGATTTGGTTAATAAAAATACCTATGAACCCTACCGAATGTTTACTTCTCGTGCAGAGTATAGACTTATTCTTCGACAGGATAACGCTGACCTAAGATTGATGCACTATGGACACAAATTTGGTTTAATAAATGATGACCACTTCAAGCAATTTAAATCAAAGCAAGAATATATTGAGTTAGGAAAAATATTTTTACTCAACAAGAGTATATCTCCCAACGAAGTAAATTCATTGTTGGAGTCAAGGTTAACTAATACAATTACTCAAAGTGTAAAGCTGTTTCAACTTGTTCAAAGGCCTGAGATAAGCGTTGAAGACTTGTTACAATTGCCATCAAACGGTGAAGATGACTTTATCACAATATTAAAGTCAAATAATGACCAACGCTTCGTGAAAGAAATTCTTCAGCAAATTGAAATTGAGACAAAATACGAGGGTTATATTTCTAGACAGATGGACCAAATTGAAAGATTTGATCATCAAGAATCGTTGGAAATTCCTGAGGATTTTGATTTTGGAAAAATAAAATCCTTATCAAACGAAGGCAAAGAAAAACTATTCAAAGTAAAACCGAAATCAATCGGACAAGCTTCTCGCATCGGCGGCGTTACACACGCTGATATTTCTGTTCTATTGGTTCACCTTAAAAGGTGATCGAATTTGTTTCATGTGAAACCGGCAACTATAAGTTCAATAAATACAATTAGTTATAATTATGATAAGAAACCCGATTTGGTTTAGAAATTTGTGCTTAAAAAATCATTTTGATATTTCTGAAGAACAAATCATAAAATTAGAAAAATATGTTGAACTACTTTTATCATGGAATCAAAAAATTAATCTGATCTCTCGTCGCAACCCAGATGGGGTGTGGCAACAACACATAATCGTATCAATATCTTTACTTTTAAAATTTCAATTTTATAATAACAGCCCCATCGTCGATATTGGTACCGGTGGTGGGTTGCCGGGAATTCCGCTTGCCATACTTTGTTCATCAAATCCATTTGTGTTGATTGATTCCATTCAAAAAAAAATCAATGCGGTTAAAAATATAGTGGACAAATTAGGATTAATAAATGTAAAAGTAGAATGTGGAAGAGCTGAAGATTTATCAAAAAGCAAAGATTACAAGAATAAATTTGACTATGCAATCACTCGAGCTGTTTCATCAACTGAAAACATGGTCAGATGGAGCAAGCCGTTCTTAATAAATAAAATACAAGAGATCGAAAGCACGCAGCAATACACCGGAAAGCAGCACATCCCAAGAGGAACCGTTTTGCTCCTTAAGGGCGGAGATATAACAGACGAAATAAACAGAACCAAGGTGAAGTTACAGCCACGTTCGATCCAAATTTATCCGATTCTTATTGATGGACTAAATTTAACAGAACTATTAGATAAAAAATTCATTATCATTCGCCCATAAAAAGATGAATAATACAAGAAATCTATTCAACCAACTCAACACTCTTACAACTGAACGGCGTAACAAAAAAACGTTGAAGATTGATACGCTCAGAATTTCTCAAATATTGAAAATCATAAATGATGAGGATAAAAGTGTTGCTGTTGCTGTAAGAAAAGAGATCCCGTATATAGCTAAAGCAATTCAAATGGTCATAGATTCATTTAAACAAAGAGGTCGTTTGATATATGTTGGGGCGGGAACAAGTGGTCGTCTGGGTGTATTAGACGCAGCTGAATGTCCGCCAACATTTGGAACAAACCCCGAAATGATCAGCGGTGTTATCGCTGGCGGTAGAAAAGCGGTTTTTCGCTCACAAGAAGGGGCCGAAGATAAAATAATCGCTGCGGTACGCGACATTCTATCATTAAATATTAAGAAGAAAGACACTGTATGCGGAATTGCAGTAAGCATTAGAACACCGTATGTTGTTGCAGCAATTCAAGAAGCAAAAAAGCGCGGCGCCAAGACGATCTATATTACAACTAACCCACGCTCACGATTGAACAAAAAGGAATTTCAGAAACTTCGCAAAAGTATTGATGTTGCCATCTGCGCAGATGTTGGTCCCGAAATTATCATGGGTTCAACTCGCATGAAATCCGGAACAGCACAAAAATTAATCTTAAATATGATTACCACAACAGCGATGATTCAGCTTGGAAAAGTTTATGAGAATATGATGATCGATCTGAAAATGAACAGTAAAAAACTTGAAGAGAGAGCAAAACGAGTGTTAATGATAACAACAGGAGTCAATTATGAAAGAGCGGCAAAAATTTTAAAACAAGCCGGTGGACATGTGAAAATTGCAATCGTAATGATAAAGGCGAATGTTGCGGCTGCACAAGCCCGTGAGCAGTTGAAAAAAGCAAACGGCTTTGTGAGAGCAGCGATTGGGAAATATCATCATGGACAAAAAAAAAATAAAGTTATATTCAAATATTAATCGTCATCTTCAATCATAAATCATGAATCGTGAAACATGAAACAGTTACCTCTCGATATTGAACTTTTTCCTCCCTTTACCGGATTTCCCGAAGAAGGAATTCAATTCCTTAAACGTTTGATGAAGAACAACAATCGTATTTGGTTTGCAAAGCACAAATCCGAGTACGAAGACTTTGTAAAATTTCCGATGCAGTGTTTGATTGCCTCGCTGAAAGTACCGATGTCGAAGCTGGTGCCAGAAATTGATGTGAACCCAAAACGCAGCATGTTTCGCATCTTTCGAGATACCCGCTTCAGTAAAGATAAGACGCCGTACAAGACTCATGTCGCCGCCGTGTTCCATCTCAAAGGACACTGGCAGCAGAGCGCCGGTTTTTATATTGAAATTAGTCCCGAAGGAATTTACGTTGGTGGTGGTATCTATCTGCCCGATAAAGAACAGTTAAAAAAAATTCGTGTTGCAATAGCCGAGCAAGCAAAAAATTTCCTTACGATCATCGAAGATTCCAAGTTTATTAAACGTTTTGGTATGATTCAGGGTGAAAAACTACAGCGTATTCCTCTTGACTTCCCGCGCGATCATTTTATGGGTGAGTGGCTGAAATATAAAAGTTATTACACGGGTGTTGAGTTGAAAGAGAAGGAATGTTACTCACCGGAATTTGTTGATAAGATCGTTACGATATACAAAGAATTATTACCGCTTATTAGATTCTTGAATCAAGCGTTAGGAAAACATTGATTAGAGATTTCTGAAAAATAAAATTAATGTCATGGTGAGCCTGTCGAACCATGACAT
>JASEHD010000107.1 GCA_030019075.1 Bacteroidota bacterium | reverse complement strand
TGATCTTTTATTATTGGATTATTATCTTCCAGATTCGAACGGTATGGAAGTAGTTAAAGAAATCTTCAATACCAACATCTTTAAACCAATTATTTTGCTCACCTCTCATAAAGATTTTCGTATTGCTATCGAAGCGATGAAATATGGTGTAGAAGATTATTTGATCAAGGAAGAAATGGTCGATACGATTCTGCCACGAACGGTTATCAACATATTAGAGCGTGTCCAGTTAAACAAACGGCTTCTTGAAGCTGAAAAAGAAAAAATGATTCTTGAGAAGAGGATGGAAGCTGTTCAAGAATTAGTAGTCACCATGTGTCATGAATTCAATAATCCCCTGGCTGCGATCAAAATAAGTACCGACATCCTGATGCGTCAATCAACATCTGATGAACAAAAAAATATATTAATTAAATTCAACAGCGATATAACTCACCTTGAAAAACAAATAGTTAAACTAAGAGATATTAATATTGATAAATAATTGATTTTCAATTCAAAATTCAATATATTGTAAACATTATGAATTGTGTTTTGCGAAATCCATTTTCCATTATAATTATTACAATATGGCATATTAGATGGACACTTGGAATCGCATGTGTCGATAAAAAGCTGCAGACATTGTATAAATATTAACAAGTACACTGATTGTCCCGTTCAAGACGGGACATTTTTTTTTCTATTAACCATGGTTTACGTAACACTTAGGGGAATCGAGGAAATATTCAAGAGTTGGGCGCCGTATGAAATTGCATGGAAACATGACAATGTGGGGCTGCAGATCGGTTCCTATAACCAAAAAATTAGATCTATCTTAGTTACGTTAGATGTAACTGATGAAGTTATTGAAGAGGCACGTAAAAAAAATATTGATCTGATCGTTAGTCATCACCCACTATTATTCCATCCATTGAAAAATATTGTGGTTGATGAACGAAGAGGGCGGATGGTTAAGGAATTAATACAAAACAACATTTCGCTCTACTCTGCCCATACTAATTTGGACTTTACAAAGAATGGGGTGAGCATTACTCTGGCGCAAAAGTTGAAGTTAAAGGAGGTAGATTTTTTACTGAAGGATCAGCATGTTCAGAAAAAAATTGTTGTGTTTGTTCCCCCCACTCATAGCGAAAGAGTCATGCTTGCTATGTCGCGTGAAGGTGCTGGAGTAATCGGACAATATGAATCATGCTCTTTCCAAACTCCGGGGTATGGAACATTTAAACCGTCTGCTGCTGCAAATCCATTTATTGGTAGAACAGGTAATCTTGAAAAGGTGGAAGAATATAGATTAGAGATGGTTGTACCCGTATGGAAACTGAAGGATGTTATAACCGTGATGAAAGCCGTACATCCATACGAAGAGGTTGCATACGATGTATACGATCTGAGTAATCCGAGCAATGATTACGGTGCGGGCGCTATAGGTAATTTAAAAGATAGGTTGCCACTGAAAAAATTCCTCGCATATGTAAAGCATCAGCTTCGTATACCTGTACTTCGGTATAGTTGTGATGAAATATCTTCAGTTCATCGGGTGGCAGTGTGCGGCGGTGGGGGAGTTGATTTGCTTCAAACTGCTCGTGAACAGGAAGCTCACGTTTTTATTACTGGTGATATTCCTTATCATCGGTTTACAGATGGGGATAATAAAATGGTTATAATTGATGCCGGACATTTCGAAACAGAATACCCGGCAATCGAGAAAGTTGCTCAAGTTTTGAGGGAAGAAATTAGGAAACAAAATTGGAAGACAAAAGTATCAACGTCAAAAATTTTTAGAAATACTATTTATTACTTAAAATCTTAAAGGAGATCACGGTGGAAAATAGGCTTAATAACTTATATTCGTTACAAATAATTGATTCACAATTGCAAGAGGTCCATGATCTGAAAGGCGATTTACCTGCGATAGTTGAGGAACTGGAAGAAAACGTTAACAAATTAAAATTAAAAATAAAAGAATTAAATACCACGATCAAACAATTAAAAATCAGTCGTGATAATGCTGATCTTGAGATAATCGATCTTGCAGAAAAAATTAAAAAGTATAAGAGCCAACAGCTAAACGTTAAATCGAACAAGCAGTATGATGCGCTAACAAAGGAAATTGATGCAGCAGATAAAAAGTCAGAGAAATTAGAAATAGAACTCGAAATAGCTGAAGGCAGGATGGAGATCGCAAAGAAAGATGTTGAAATATTTGCAAAGGAATTCGAGACGGAGGGCGAAGAACTTGATGAACGACGGAAAGAATTGCGAGAAGTTAGCAAAGAACATGAAAAAGAAGAATTGAAGCTAAAACATGAGCGAGAAAAAATGGTCGTTCGAATCGACAAAGCGGATCTTGAGAAATACGAGAGAATAAGAAAAGCAAAAGGAGGCGTTGCCGTAGTACCAATAAAACGGAATGCCTGTGGGGGATGTTTTAGCCGTGTTCCTCCTCAGAAGACTTTAGAAATCAGACAGAATTCAAGATTTTATACTTGCGAGCATTGCGGTCGTATCCTTGTATCCGACCATATTGTCAGTCTGAGTAAAAAACAGTAATGACTACATAAAAGAGTTTAAATAACAGAGAAAACTGCACAACGTGCAATCGTCCCGTTCCGTTCACCGAACGGAGCGGGAAGGAAAGTCCGAACTCCGCAGGACAGAGTACCCCACGAAAGTGGGGGTATCCCTGGCGAAAGCTAAGGATAACGGAGAGTATCACAGAAAATATACCGTCCTTCGTCTCGGTCTTCGACTTCGCTCAGGACATGTCCCGAGCGAACGAAGTGAGTCGAGGGGTAAGGGTGAAATGGCGTCCCAATTTGTTTGGGATCATCTCACGTGCTTGACAGCCGCAGAGGTGAAGGTAAGAGCTCACCGCCTCAGTAGTAATGCTGAGGATTGATAAACCCTGCTCGGAGCAAGACCATGTATATTCCGTTTCACTTATCACAGCGAGAAGGGCTGTTCGTCCAACTTCTCATTCCGACTTTTTGACGGAAGGGGAAACGGAATGGGTAGGTCGCTCAAGCCCATCCGTAAGGGTGGGATTAGATAAATGATTGCAGCCCCGTTTCGATAAAATCGAAAAGGGAAACAGAATTCGGCTTATAGATGTGCAGTTTTCTCTTTTTAAAAATCATATAATAAAATAAATATCATGAAAAAATCTTATCGGTGGACAATAACTACAATTGTTGACGATCAACAAACTGCACGTTTGGCTAAAGAGATAAATGTTTCAAACACGATTGCTAAAATATTAATCCATCGAAAAATCACGACATACGAAGAAGCAAAGAAATTTTTCCGACCGCAATTAAGTGATCTCTATGATCCATTCCTGATGGATGGAATGACCTCGGCTGCAGACCGTATCTCACAAGCCATCGATACGAAAGAGCGGATATTAATATTTGGTGACTATGACGTAGATGGAACTGCGAGTGTTGCGATGCTTGTGTTATATTTCCAAAAGCTCGGCATCGAAACATTAGTTCATATTCCAGATAGGATTCAAGAGGGATACGGTATCTCCATTGCCGGGATAGAAGCGGGGAAAGAGTTTGGGGCTACGCTTTTAATTTCGATTGATTGTGGAATTACCGCCATCGATCAGGTAGAGTATGCGCGGGGGTTTGGTATGGATGTGATTATTTGTGACCATCATGAACCTGGTGAGAAATTACCGAATGCGAAGGCAGTGCTTGATCCACTTATTCCTAATTGCACTTATCCTTTTAAATATCTTTGCGGTTGTGGTGTGGGCTTCAAATTGATTCAAGCTGTTGAACAGAAACGAGGTCAAGAGATAATTGCGGATAGTTTTATTGATTTTGTTACGTTGGCGACTACCGCCGATATCGTTCCCCTGATTGGCGAAAATAGAATCATGACAAAAATTGGTCTAAATCTGATCAACAGTGATCCAAGACCCGGGATTCGTGCGTTGATCGAAAGTTCAGGGACCCAACCCGGGAAAATCTCGACAGGGCAAATCGTTTTTGTCCTCGCACCTCGAATCAATGCAGTAGGAAGAATGGGTGATGCAAAGCGTGCTGTAAACCTTCTTACAAGTAGTGACCAAACTACAGCGAACGAGCTTGCTCAAATTCTTGAGGAAGAGAATCGTAATCGACGAAAGATAGACGAAGATACTTTTCTGAAAGCTCAGGAATTGATTGATGATTATTTAGATGTCGAGTCTAATCCTGCGATTGTTCTGCATAATGAGGAATGGCATCCGGGTGTTATTGGAATTGTTGCCTCCCGGCTTGTGGAAAAATATTATCGTCCCACCATTATGATGACAACTGTTGATGGGGTTGCTAAAGGATCGGCACGATCAATAGTTGGTTTCGATATTCACCAAGCCCTGAAGCAGGTGGAGGATAAATTATTACAATTTGGCGGACACAAATATGCGGCTGGGCTTGCTGTTGCTTTAGATCGGGTTGATGAATTTCGGGAAGCATTTTATATCGCTGTCGATGAATTGATGTCGGATGAAATTCGAACACCGGAAATTAAAATCGATACAGAAATTGAACTTGGTGAATTAACACCAAAATTCTTAAAAATTCTTAAAGAATTTGCCCCTTACGGACCAGCGAATATGCGCCCCATATTTTTATCACGAAACGTTGAAGTTATCGGTCCACCAAAGATAGTTGGAAAAGATCACCTCCGTTTTCGTGTAAAGCAGAATCAATTTGTTCTTGATGCAATCGGTTTTGGACTCGGTTGCTTCATTGATGACGTGCGTGAAGGGAAAAGCATAGATATGGTATTTTCAGTTGATGAACATGAAATGCCGTTTACATCCTCAGGCACCACAGAAACATTTCCACAATTAAAAATTAAAGATATTCGGAAGCATGCCGAGGATAGTCCAAAAGACC
Source organism: Bacteroidota bacterium (assembly GCA_030019075.1). Taxonomy (GTDB): domain Bacteria; phylum Bacteroidota; class Ignavibacteria; order UBA10030; family SZUA-254; genus JASEHD01. The sequence goes on along the minus strand of JASEHD010000107.1, from coordinate 6,338 downwards.
TCGAAAAAACGTTTGAATAATATTATTTATTGACAGAAGGAACCATTTATGTCGGGTCATTCGAAATGGGCAACCATAAAACGAAAAAAAGCCGTTACCGATGCGAAAAGAGGTAAGGCATTCACACAGCTAATAAAAGAAATTACAATAGCCGCACGAATGGGCGGCGGTGATCCCAAAGGGAATCCACGACTCCGGCTCGCCGTTGACAAAGGTAAAGCAGCCAACATGCCCGCAGATAACATCAAACGCGCGATCCAAAAAGGAACCGGCGAACTTCCCGGCGTTATATACGAAGATGTTACATACGAAGGATACGGACCCGGCGGCGTTGCGCTGATTATTGAATCGGTTACCGACAATAAAAACCGCACGGTATCTGAAATACGTCACCTGCTTGAACGACAAAACGGAAAACTCGGCGCAGCTAATTCTGTTGCTTATATGTTTCATCGCAAAGGTATCATGCGAATACTGAAAACTGCACTCAATGAAGACGATATGATGAACCTCGCACTCGAATCGGGTGCAGACGATATGAAGACCGAAGATGATGTTTATGAAATATTCACAACTCCTGAAAATTTCGAAACAGTAAAACAAGCTCTCGAAGCGAAAAACATAAAGATGGAAGAGGCAGAAATCCAGATGGTCCCTGAAAATACCGTCAAAGTTGATGGAAAAGATGCCGAGCATGTTCTGAAACTTATGGAAGCGCTGGAAGAACATGAAGACGTACAGCATGTTTATGCAAACTTCGATATTGATGAAAAGATTTTGGCATCCATTAATGCTTAGGTTAATTTCGGATTTCGAATTTTGGATTTCGGAAGATTTTTTTATTTTTGATTTTTTAATTTTGACTTGATGAATGATCGTTCTTGGTGTTGACCCCGGCACACTCATCACCGGTTACGGTGTAATCGAAGCCCGTAACGGAAAGATGAAAATTCTTGATTGCGGTGCAATCAAAAACAACAGCCGAACTTTGATGCCTCTTCGATTAAAACTCATCTTCGAGACACTCAACGATATTACGGAAAAATATCATCCCGATGAATTTGCTATTGAAACGGCATTCTATGGGAAAAACGCTCAATCAGCATTAAAGCTGGGACATGCACGCGGTGTTGCAATTATTACCGCAGTTACTAAAGAAATTCCAACACATGAATACTCGCCGCGTGAAGTTAAGAAAGCCATAGTCGGCAACGGGGCTGCTGCAAAAGAGCAAGTGCAGTTCATGGTAAAATCACTTCTCAAACTCAAAGAACTGCCGAAACAATATGACGTTACTGATGCACTTGCCGTAGCAATCTGTCATCTACAGAGAAGACAATCTGTAAAACCGCACTCGTTTAAAAGCTGGAAGTCTTTCATCACCGCTCATCCTGAAAAAATCTCATCAAAGCGGAAGGATACAAAATGATTTCTCATCTCAGAGGAAAACTTATTCAAAAATCTCCCACCGAAATTACAATAGACGTCAATGGTGTTGGATATCAGGTTCACATTCCACTTTCAACATTCGAAAAGATCGACAAGCTCGATGGTGACGTTAGTATCCTCACTCACATGCACGTGCGTGAAGATGCGATGATTTTATTCGGATTTGCTACCGAAGCAGAGAGAGAAATATTCAGACTGCTCATCTCCATTTCAGGCATCGGGCCGAAAATAGCGCAAGGGATTCTTTCCGGTATCAGCACGAACGATTTGCGTGAAGCTATCCTTCTCGGAAATATCGAGTCGCTCACCTCAATATCCGGCGTGGGAAGGAAAACAGCAGAGCGGATTATTCTGGAGCTTCGCAGTAAACTTGGAAAGATTGAGTTTCCGGAGCAAACGGTTACTCCAACAAGCCAGCAATTAAAATCCCGATCTGAAGCAATCATCGCATTGATGTCGCTTGGCTTCAACCGCACAAGCGCCGAACAAACTGTCCGCACAATCCTGAGTGAATCGGGAAATAAAGAGTTACCGGTGGAAGAATTGATAAAGAGGGCGCTACATCATTCGGCGAAGCAAAGGTAAGTAAATAAATATGATATAATGGGATAATTTTTGTATCTTATGCAAAAGATATCAACTCATCTATGGAAATAGCTAAAGCGAAAGAACATATTTTTAAGGAATTCCCAATAGGAAATAGAAAGATCATCCAGGGCGACTGCACAAAGTATCTGTCAGAAAAAGCTTTTCCCGACAGAATTGATTTGACCTTTTTAGATCCACCTTTCAACCAGAATAAAGATTACAATTATTTTGACGACAATCTTCCCGCACAGGAATATTGGGAAATGATGCACAAGGTTTGCTCAGACATTCACAAAAACACATCTGTAGGCGGAGCAATATATTTCATGCAAAGAGAAAAGAACGCAGAATTTGTTTTAAGATGTCTGAGAGAATCGGGCTGGTCGTTACAAAATCTTATAATCTGGAAGAAAAAAACTTCTGCTGTCCCTTGCAGCAACAAATACGGAATACATTATCAGATAATCGCATTCGCTGCCAAAGGTTCTCCTAGAGTTTTTAATCGATTGCGGATATCTCCACCTCTACCTGCCAATTATAAATATGAAAGAGATAACGGTGTTTATGTCACCGATGTTTGGGACGACATCCGAGAGTTAACGTCAGGATATTTTGCAGGGGACGAGGCAATAAGAAAATCTGAAGGGGAGCGATTTCACAAGCAACAAGCGCCCATCGCACTTTTGTTGAGAATAATTCTTTCATCTACAAAACCAGGCGATGTTGTTATAGACCCTTTTGCCGGCACAGGAACTACATTGGTTGTCGCCGAGCAACTTGGAAGAAAATCCATCGGAATTGAAATTGACCCCGACAATGTACAGTGTATGAAAGAACGGCTCGATAATCTCCGAGAATTTGTTCGAGTCCTAAAGAGTAATAAAAAAGAAATTTTTAAGTTTTAGAGGAAATATTAATGTTCAAGGAATACCGAATAGGAAATGGAAAGATCATCCAGGGAGACTGCCTTGAAGTGCTTAATTCCCTACCTGAGAATGAAATAGTATTGGCTTTCACCTCCCCTCCTTATTTGAATGCAATCAACTATGAAGAACACGTTGAAAAGCTCAATGGGAAAAAGGGTCGATGGGAAAGAAAAGAAGTTTCCTATGAAGAATATAAGCAATTCCTTAAAGACAGATTCAAAGCTTTACTTCGTGTTGTTCGGCATGGCGGCCATAACGTAGTAAATATTTCTCCCATTTCGTGGAATGGCGAACGAACCGCATTACCATTTCATTTCGTGAACTGGATGGAAGAAATCGGATGGAAATTTCGAGAAGACATTATCTGGGAGAAACCAATTGCTCGTGACCGCCGCTCTGGTGTTCTATTGCAACATCCTTATCCAGGATACTACTACCCGAGTCTCGTTGCTGAATATGTATTTGTGTTCCAAAAGCCGGCTGAGAAAGAAGACAAAGAGAATATCTACTGGTTTCGCACACCACAAGAAAAAGAGGATAACCGTATTGAACTTTCAGATTATCAGGGTGAAAAGAGTAAAAATGTTTGGAAGATCCGCCCAGTTGCTCCACAGGAAAATATTCATCCATGCCCTTTCCCGGTAGAACTTGCAGACCGTGTAATTCAACTTTATTCATACAAAAATGATATAGTTCTCGACATATTCGCTGGCAGTGCTCAAACAAATATCGCCGCAGAAAGAGCAGGTCGGAAGCATGTCGGGATCGAAACTCAAACTGAATACATTGAATATGCCGTCAGGAAAATAAATGCCGAAATTGCACAGCAAACCCTCTCGTTCGAAACAGCGAGGTAAGAATAAATTGAAAATTGATGCAAAGATTGAAAATCTAAAATACAATCCTTTTCTTTGCCAACCACTCAAAACTTTTGGCATTGACGAATTTCTTTCCGGCTCAGCTTTTAGCAACGCTTCCTTTCTTCTCAATCACAACAATAATTCATTCGCTATAAGTCATTGGGTCTCACCCAAGCGTACTCGGACATACCCGTATGCTCGTGTTTACGATACTATGAACGCGCGTACTCGGGTTACGATCATTCCATTTCTTAAAGATGAAGGCAAGGATGGTGATCGTGACTTTTTACAATGGGATACGGTTTCCTTGATGTCTCTTCTTGGTGTCTATGTCATCCTTGGGTATTATAAAAAAGCTGAAAAGAATCCTGACTATCAACACAAAATTACAGCACAAGAATTCGATTATGTTTACCTCAAACACCGTCTTGACGAACTTTCACAATACAAAGGCGATGCGCTCCATTGGAACTTGAATGAACTCAACAATAACCTCCTCGACGTTGCTGAACTTAGTAAGTTTCATTACAAGAAAATCTCTAAACAAACCGCTGTGGAGCTGCATGGTGAGAGAGGTATATCGCGACGAATCGAAGTTATCAGAGAAAGCGTTGCAAAGTTTCAGAGTAATTCCAGAGAGCTTGCATCATCAGCACAAAACCGGGAATATCATACTACACAACCCAAAGAAAGTATCATTGAAGATAAAGCTACAATTACAATCAAGAACTATTTGGGTGGCTTCTATTACTTCACCGTAGATGAAGTTTTACTTAGTGGCAGTCACCTTTTTCTGATCGAAAAGAAGCACAGCGATAAATCTCGCGTTCCAAATATTACAGATATTAAAGATGGATTGGTTAAAATGATGCTCCATACGAATTTTTCCGAAGTACTTGTGTTGGGCAAATCCTATTCTCATCATCCGACCCTTGGATTAACATCGAATATTGTCAGAGGATATTGTAATACCCTATCCACTGAAAAGGAATTGTCTTCATTTTTCTCGACAAACGGGTTCACTCAGAAAGCAACTCAAGCGCTTCTCAATTTATTCAACGAAGGACAAAGGAACAATATCCTTATTTTCTTGATGGATAACAGGACACCAAAACTTCAAAATGAAGTGATTAAAGAGTTTCTTAAGAAAATAAATTAGTACTTTTGCTCTTCATCTCCAATCTCTGTATATTTCCAATCAAATGGCAAAACGAACAGACCCGCCTCGGCGGGTAGACCCAACAACACCAGAACGACTTGAGAACGAGGTAGAGCTCGATCAAACTCTGCGTCCCCTGCAATTTGAAGATTTCGTGGGACAGCAGAAGATTGTCGACAATCTAAAGGTTTTTATCACTGCCGCCAAGAAACGCAGTGAAAGTTTGGATCACGTCCTTCTCACCGGACCACCCGGCTTGGGAAAAACTACACTAGCATACATTATCGCAAACGAGATGGGTGCGCAGATCAAATCCACTTCGGGACCCGCGCTTGATAAACCGTATAATCTTGCAGGCATTCTAACAAATCTCAGCGCTGGTGATGTTCTCTTCATCGATGAAATCCATCGGATGAATCCACTCATCGAAGAATATCTCTATTCCGCTATGGAAGATTTCAAGATCGATATTGTTATCGACAGTGGACCTAATGCGCGAAGCGTCCAGCTAAATCTTCAAAATTTCACGCTTGTTGGCGCAACAACACGTGCGGGGCTTCTTTCCTCACCACTCCGTTCACGTTTTGGTGTTACAAATCGGCTCGATTACTATCCGGCTGAGTCACTAGAAAAAATTATCAAGCGCTCATCGAAGATTTTGAATATCGAGATTAAATCAGATGGTGCAAAGGAAATTGCAAGCCGTTCTCGCGGAACACCTCGTATCGCTAACCGACTTCTTAAACGGTGCAGGGATTTCGCTCAGGCAGATAAAAAGCTTGAGCATTCAAACAATATCATCACAAAAGAAGTAGCCGAGTATTCACTCAAAGCGTTAGAAGTTGATGAGTTGGGTCTCGATGACATGGATAAAAGAATTCTCCTAACAATTATCGAGAAGTATAATGGTGGTCCTGTCGGTATCAATACACTTGCAGTTGCTGTTGGCGAGGAACCGGGAACTATCGAGGAAGTCTACGAACCGTATTTGATACAGGAAGGATTTCTCAAGCGAACTCCACGAGGGCGTGAAGCGACAGAACTTGTGTATAAACACTTTAAACTTTCTTCTCGAAAAACGACTTCGGCTCAATCTACTCTCTTCAACCAATAGTGATGACCATATGAACGAGAAAAAAGAATTTCTCCTCAAAATGTATGATACAATCTGGCAAAGCGTAAGAAGTCGGGAAACCACATTAATACAATACCTTGGAATTATTATAACTGCATTAGGACCCTTCACTTATTCATTAACTCATGACCATCGTTATTTATTCGCAACTTCAATACTTGCTGAGTTACTGATGTTACGCAAAATGACAAAAATTGGTATCTTTAATGAATTAACACAAA
>JASEHD010000106.1 GCA_030019075.1 Bacteroidota bacterium | reverse complement strand
GTACGTATAAAGGATGCTGCTGGATTAGCTATCACACTTGGTGGTAATGCTAATGCGCCGAAGTCATTTGGATTAAGCCAGAACTATCCGAATCCATTCAACCCGATAACATGGTTTACGGTAGATGCACCGAAGGTATCCACAGTAGAAGTAGTGGTGTACGACGTGTTAGGGCGTAAGGTGAAGACACTGATGAATGGTGAGATAGCAATAGGCTCGTACCCGTTAGAGTGGGATGGTACGGACGGACAAAGCTTTGCAGTGCCGACAGGTATCTACTTCATCCGCGTAACTGCTGATGAATTCTCGGCTGTCCAAAAAATTATGCTAATGAAGTAAAATATCAATAGAAGCATCCCCCGCTAACAGCGGGGGGTGCTTCCTTTAAAAAAAGAAAACAAAAGATAATTAATGTATTCATCCACACATATTTACAGCGAGGTTTATATGAAAGTAATTAATAAATTAGTACTCGTGATGGGATTGTGCTTATTGTTCATGGCTGTAGCGTGGGCACAAACCACTCAGAGTTTACAGATAAATGCCACGGATGGTATTTATTCTGACTATATAATCATCGGTATACATCCCGATGCGACTATGCACATCGATTCTACGGATCCTCCGGGAATCGGTGAATATGAGCTGCCTCCACCCACACCAGGATTCGATGTCCGGTGTGTTTCCTTTGACCCGTGGGACGAATTAGGGCTTGGAGCCAAGAAAAATTACCATAAAATGGTTTTCCCATCTCAAACCGATCAATATATGATTCGCTTCACGAATGATGAGGGAGCCAGTGCAGTAACATTCTCTTGGCAAGCTGGTTTGGGAAGTTTATACGGTGGTTATTGGAAACTGTTCGAAGCTGATGGCGTAACCGAGCTCTGCGACATGACAATTCAGACAAGTTATCAATATCATACTCCAGACAATCTGCCGCAGTATATCATTCTTAAAAAAGGTGATGCAAAGGGATTTGCAACAGCAACCGTAGATTCGATTGCTGCATCCGCGGATGAAAAAGGCAAGAGCGGTAAAGCTGTGAATCCGAAGCGAAAAGCTTGGGGCAGCCAGGGTTGTTATACTTTCACCAATACTACTGGTGGAGATGTCAACGACTTGTACATTGAGTTCAGTGCTGCAGTTATTCCAACGAAGTTATCATTTGGACCATTTACAATTGCCGAGAACTTAGATGCCGGTAAAAATAAGAAATGGACATTCAAAGGCGCTACAATCGGCGATGGTAATAGCGTTACTGTTTGTGCATGGGGAACAGCAGGTAAAGAATTGGTAGCTAAAAAATGGTATTGGACCCTTAACGGAACTATAGTAGGCACAGCACAGCCGGCTAAGATTCCTGATGTTGGCACAGGCAAACTTCGTTTACCAATGCCTAACTGGCTAAACGTTCTCGAAGAATTGTATACCGCAAAATACGCTGCCAAAGGTCAAATAGGAATAGTTGCTGGGGTTACATATTCAGTTGGCAAGCATCCGACAAGTCTTAAAGATATGTACAAATATATATATAATCCCAAAGCCAAAGACGCTTATAAAACGCTATATGATAAGTTATTAAAACATACGACCACTCCAACACCACCATGTCTGGATAAGGATGCCAAAGGCAATCATGTAGTTAAGCCGTTTAAAACGTATCCACCATCTAAATACCAAAATAAGGTAGCTGCCGAGCTGCTTACGTTAGGTTTTAATATTGAGATGAGCGATGCGGGTCACACAAGCACAGGTTTTGGTGATTTGCGGTTCAAGAAAAGACCCAGCGATCCAACATGGGTTGATGGATTACCAATATGCAGCTTGAGAGCAATAGGTAATAGATTCATTTCCTGTGCGCCGTTACCAGCAGATCCTGCTGCTACAGCCGCAGATTTGACGATGTTGTTACAGCGTGCGAACAGCTCGTTCAACGGTGTGCGAGACACACAAACATTTGCACCAAAAACTGTTTTGAAGCCAGTGAAATTATTAGTTGATATAACTGATTTATATCGGCCAACGTTGAGCTCGCCTGAACCAACAGTCGGTCCGGATTTTGTCTATATCAATAATACACCCGTTACGTTCGAGTTAAGGCAAAACTATCCAAATCCATTTAACCCAACGACTACAATCGAATTCGATCTTTCTGAAGATGCATTTGTATCGTTGAAGATTTACAACATGCTTGGTCAGGAAGTCGAAACCATAGCAGACCGTCAGGAATTCTATGAAGGTGTTAACGAAATAGAATTCGACGCATCTCATCTTGCTTCCGGAATATATTACTATCGTTTAGTTGTAAACGATGGCCAATTCCAGCAAGTCAAGAAGATGATCCTCCTACGCTAAAGCTATGGAGGACAAGCGTTATTGAAGTAAAATATTTTTATAAGACCTTCAAGGTTTAAAAAACCTTGAAGGTCTAATTTAAATAAGAATTTAAAATTAACAAATTTAACTAATTCTCTAATCCACTATATTTAATAACTAACATAATTAAGGAGTTAATTATGAAACATTTATTTGTATTATTAGCAATTCTGCTTATTACGGGAACTGCATTCGGACAAGGTTTCGTGTCCGGTGTAACTACCTATGAAGCAGCAGTATCATATGGTCTAACTATCGCAGGCGGTGCCTTGGCAATGGGCGAACTAACCCAGGGTCAATGCTATACCTTCACACCAGATGGTTTCAAGAATCCAGTTGGCGCTGGTGAGACACCTGGTGACGTTATAATCGGCGACCCGGCATTCGTGATCGAAGGAAATCCCTATGACTACGTAGAGGTTGAACTTCTCACCCCAGTGTGGTTAATAGGTGATGCTGGCGGAAGATTCCTGATGACCAACTTCGTATATGGATACAATTACGATGGTGCAGGTGTCGACGCTGGATTCATCGGTCAAGCACCGGTTTCGGGACCGTTTATTGTTGATATTGGCACTGCAAGTGTCGATATTTATTTAGGTTTCCGGACCTGCGTTCCAGTAGGCGCTATGGCTGGTACCTACACTGGTCAGCTCATTGCAGAAGCACACTATATCGTGCAACCATAATCGATATATTCTTGGACGGGGAAGAATGTAACTTCTTCCCTTTCCAATTTTTATAATTTAAAAATCGAGGGGATCTGTACAACGAAATTTTTTTATAGGTTCCCTCTTTAATTATTCAAACAAATAGGAGAAGTCAAGAAGTGCTGTTCATAAGTTTTCGGAAATATTTTTTTATTTGCAGTCTTCTAATTTTTATTTTTCAATGTTCAGTTGTTTTCGGAGGGTTAAAAATTTTCCCGCCAAAAATGCTGATTCAAGCTCCTTTCCGATCAGGTACAATTACAGTTATGAACAATTCACCAGACCGTGAAGCGGAAATTTGGGTTGAATTTAGATACGGTTATCAATCGATAGGCGAGGATGGTAAATATCGGATATTGTATCCATCGACTGATGAAAATAATAACTCGGCAGCACAATGGCTTAAGGCATACCCAGAGCGTTTTATACTCCCTCCAAACGGTGTGCAAGTTGTCAGGGTAATCGCCGCACCTCCAGCAAATCTGACTGATGGCGAATATTGGGCGCGGGTCGTTATCGCCGCTACAAAAGTAAAACCGAACATCCAGCTCCAGAAATCACCGACTGCAATCAGATCGAACCTTGAGATGATCGAAAAATCCGATGTTCCTCTTCACTATCGGAAGGGTCGATTAGCCACTGGATTAGTCATTAAAAGTGTTAATACTGAAATAAAAAATGATAGCTTGAAGGTATCTGTCGATTTATCGAGAATTGGCAATACATCTTATTGGGGAAATGTTTCATGTCGATTAAAAAACAACGCGGGTAAAATCGTGAGTAACATTAAAGATGGGGTTGCTATTTATGGGGATATAGTTTTTCCTCTTAATCTTAAGATTGGCAATGTTCCCACTGGAACATATAATCTTGAATTGAATTTTGTCACAGAAGGAAGTAATTTACCATTAGATTATTTAGTGAAAACGGACCCGATAACATACTCAGCAACCATTGAGATTCCATAAGATACTTAATGTGCTATATATGGTTCGAATATTATCGTGTTTCTTCATATTCTTTTTAATTAATAGTACGCTCATCGAGAGATCGGGAGCGCAAACACCTTTTTCTAAAGATACAATTCAGACTATTCCAGTCGATTTAACAATTAGAGATATTGGTCGCGCAGAGTTTGATATTCTTTCAAAGGATGGAAAGATATACCTTCCATTACTCTCGATTTTCAACTTTATTAAAGTAAAAGTAGATTACATGCCTCAGACCGGCATGGTTGAAGGTTTTTATCTAAATCGGAATAATCCATATAACATCAACCCTACTACAAACAGCTACCAGATTAGCGGGATAGTCGGATCGATCTCACCGGTAGATTATATCACCACACCTGAAGAGTTTTATCTACGACAGGAATTGTTTGATCATATCTTTGGATTGAAAATGGAATATTCACCCCGCGCACTTTCTGTAAAATTCCGAACCAGAGTAAAGCTGCCAATATTTCTTGAAAGAGAGAGAGAATTAGCAAGAAGACGTCAGCAGATGTTTGCCCCGAAGGAAGCAGAGTATACATTACCTCGCTTGCCATGGATATTTGGCGGAGGCAGATTAGATTGGAACCTTACTGCATCGGCTTCCACTATAGGCTCACCCCGTTATGATTATTCGTTTCGTCTGGGAAATCAATTTTTAGGTGGAAATCTTGAGTCAAGTATTCATGCGACAGTCAATAGACCGATAACAATAGATAATGTTTCTACGAGACTTCAGTACGCTTTTCTCGATCAGCGGGTGCTGAATCAAATCGTCATCGGTAATATAATAACAACTGGTTTTCAGCCACATAACATCTTCGGTGCAGAGATAACGAATCGCCCCGCACCGCGCCGCCTCTTTTTTGCCGAGGATATTTTTAGTGATTTCATAGGATCAAACCAAACAATTGATTTTTATCAACGTGGCATGTTGATGGCAAGCCAAATTACACCTGCAGAAGGACAATACCAATTTACAACCCTCCTGCCTTATGGTGTTTCAACCTTCGAAGTTCACGCCTATGATGATTTTGGTCTCGAAACCGTTAAACGATATCGTATCGATGTTCCGAATTCGATGGTACCACCCGGTGAGATACAGTATAGTTTAACAGGCGGTGTATTCCGATATAAGCCACACACCGGAGTTGGAAATTTTTCCGCATTGTGGGGAATCAATTCAGTATTCACGATGGGAGGGGGAATAGACTATCTAAATTACCGTCGTAATTGGACGAAGATACACCCGTCGCTTTCAGCGATTGCCCGATTGAGTAACATAACGAATATAAATGCGTTTGTTGTGCCCACTGCTTTTTCGCGTGCGGAATTTTCAATGTTCTATCCTTCAATGTTAGGCGGAACCGTTTCTTATTCACTTTTTTCGAGGAATCCATTTTATAACTCACGTCATGCCATCAACGAAAAGACATTATCGCTGAGTATTCCATTATCAATAATAGCCGGATACGATATGCCGACATGGCAGGTGAGTATGTTTGCTCAGCACACTTTATACTCAACGGTTAACACCTGGAATGTCAGAGCAAGTTTACATGGTTCATTCGAGGGAATTTCTTTTCGCGGTATTCAATCTCTCTACTGGTCTGATAGAACTCGATCATTAACCCAAAATTTAACATCACTATCGATATTTGCACGTCTGCCTGCCCAAGTTTTTTTTCGTGTAACTTCATCATATGATCATATCGCAGGAAAAATTCCTAATATAAGAGTGTCAGTGGCCAAAAATATTCTAAAAGCCGGCAGTATACAACTTTTTGTTGATAGAAGCTTTATAAGTTATATCACCACAATAGGAGCTCAGTTTATTTATTATTTTCCATTTGCAATTGCTCGAGTCGGTGTAACAAAGGTCGGTGGTTACGGTGTATACCGTTTCGTCGAAAATATCAGAGGATCAATCGGTTATGCAGATGAATCGAGCGATTTTATGTTCGATAATTTAAACAGAGTCGGCTTGGGCGGTTTATTAGTAAAACCATTTTTAGATCTGAACGGTAATAATACTCAAGATATAGGTGAAAGCGATGTTGTAAAAGCGCGCGTTAGCTCGTCGTTAGATTGGGGATCAGGCGCGAGGATGAAATATATACCGGATATTGGATTCGGGTTATCACGTACTTTACCATACGAAAATTACTTGATCTCAATTGATCCTATTTCGTTGGAAGATCCTATGTGGGTGCCTCGATATAAATCGATCTCAATTATCTCCGAGCCAGATAAATTTAGAGTCATTGAATTACCAATTGTTATCGGAGGCATCGTCCGCGGCAGTATTAACGAGCTTGCCCAGGACACTCTGCGTCCGATTGCAGGGATGACTGTAACCATTAAATCGGATGAGATGATAAATGGGATGCCTGTTTATGTAAATTCCATGACTACATTCTCAACAGGTGAATATGAATTTATTGGAGTATTGCCCGGAAGCTATAATATTTCAATTAGTGAAGATGAAACTGCAAAGTTAGGACGAGTTGCTGAAAGATCTACAATTACTATTGTTGTAACTTCAAAACCTGAAGGTGATACGATTTCGAATGTGAATTTTATTTTGAGGTGATTATGAAAAAGATACTGAAGTTAGTGAGAATGTTCGGGATATTAATGAACATAATATTATTGATTAGTTGCTTCCAAGTTCAAGCACAAGAAGTTCAAGAGGCAGATACACTGGAAGATATTGAAGAGCAATTTACAGATATCGAGCAATTGAACGCATCCCTTGAATTTGAAGAAGATCTATTTATGGATACTGCAACTGCCTCACCATGGCATTGGCAAAATCCCTATCCGACAGGAAATTCATTAAAAGGTATGGATCTTCTTTCTGCCAATACAATGTTTGCTGTCGGAAGTCAGGGTACAATACTTAAGACCAGCGATGGAGGTACTTCTTTTGAAGCAGGATATGATTTTACAACTCCATCGTTACTTGTATCGATAGATGTTGTTGATGCTAACGTGGCGTATGCTGTCGGTCCATCTGGGAAGATAATTAAAACAACAGATAATGGAATCACCTGGTCCAAATTGACCTCAGGTACTACACAATATCTTTTTAGTGTTCACTTTATCCACCGTGATACCGGATGGGTTGTAGGTAACAGTGGCACAATTCGTCGGACAACGAACGGTGGGAATGCATGGTCCCCACAGCCTGTATTTACATATAAGCGGTTTTATGATGTATTTTTTATCAACCGTGACTCAGGGTGGGCAGTAGGAGTTGATGGAATAATTTTCGCTACTTCGAATCGTGGAAGTCAGTGGATTGCACAAACTTCAACCGTAACTCAAAACCTGCATTCTGTTTTCTTTATCGATAACAAAATCGGTTGGGCAGTTGGAGAGAATGGTAAAGTTATAAGAACAGCTAACGGTGGGAACACTTGGGGTGCCAGTGTACCCTCGCTCAATAGTGATGTGAATGATGTTTTCTTTATCAACAGATCGACTGGCTGGGCGGTTACCCATAATGGTACCATATATCGTTCCACAAACAGCGGCGGTGCATGGGTTGTTCAAGATGGTGGAGATGGTATCCCGCTCACAGGAATAAAATTCGCGAACACTTCCGATGGCTGGGCAGTCGGTGCCAGGGGTGAAGTATTAAAAACCACTGATGGTGGGAATTCCTGGATCAGGTTTAAGCGTGGATTCGAAAGATTATCGCTTTATTCAGTTTCTTTTCCATCTCCAGATTCAGGATGGGCAGTAGGGTTAAGCGGCATAATAATTAATACAACAAATGGAGGAAGAACGTGGACAGCTCAAAACTCTGGAAACACACGAACACTCCATGGAGTTCAATTCTTAGATAATATGACCGGCTGGGCTGTTGGCCGTTCAAATACAATTTTGAAAACAACGAACGGCGGTATTACTTGGAATTCAGTCCCAATACTTATGACGAGCCATAGATATAAATTCAGTTCATTATATTTCGTAAATCCGGATACTGGTTATATAACTGCTGCACAAGGGAAAATTTTTATTACAAGGGATGGCGGCACCTCATGGGTGATAAAAAGAACAGGCCCCAATCGGACTTTTCACTCTATTTATTTCACTGATACAAATAATGGCTGGGCTGTTGGAAGTGGTGGAATTATCTCTCATACAATCGATGGAGGCAAGACATGGATAACACAGCCTTCAGGCACCGGATATACGTTATATTCAGTCGATTTTGTTGATTCAGATGTAGGATACGCCGTCGGTAATAAGGGAACAATACTTAAAACGACCAATGGAGGTTTTTCTTGGTCAACTAATACTTCTGGAACAAAACGGATGCTTTATTCAGTCTCTTTTGCATCTCAGCTTAAAGGATGGGCAGTTGGATATGGCGGAACTATTCTCGCAACATCTGATGGCGGAAATTCTTGGGTACCTCAATATTCTGGCACAAATTATAGTTTTTATGAAGTTACATTTACCGATGAGAACAACGGCTGGGCTGTCGGCGGTTGGTCTGTTGTTTTAAAGTATGGAGACCCGCTGCCTTTTAGCACGGCAACCAAAGTATTACAAGCTACGACATTAACATCACAAAATTATCCAAATCCATTTAACCCGACTACAAAGATATCATTTACGCTGCCCGAACCTGGATTTGTTACTATTATAATTTATAATGTTTTAGGAGAAGAGATCGTCACATTGGCAGATCGGCAAGTATTTTCGGCGGGTGAAAATCAGGTTACGTTCGATGGTCTTGATGCCTTCGGCTTAGAGCTAAGCTCGGGTGTTTACTTCTATAGAATCCTTGTGAACGATGGTATATATAAAACAACTGAAAAAATATTGCTGCTTAGATAAAAACGTGAACGACAATTCATTAAATAAAAAATCTCTGACCTACCGCCGTTTTATAGTTATTATTTTTTTATTATTCTCAACGGCGCTGTCATTAAATGCGCAGAGGATCTGGACTTGGCAGAATCCTTTGCCGCAGGGGAATGATCTTTTTGGTGTTCAATGTACTGACGCTAATACAATATATGCTGTAGGAGCTGCGGGAACAATTTTAAAGTCTACCAATGGAGGTTTTAAATGGGATATCCAAGCTTCAGGTATAGGAAAATCAATCTCACTGCGTTCATTAGCATTCAGATCAAATCTCCTCGGATGGGCAGTAGGGGAATCGGGTTACATTCTGAAAACATCCGATGGTGGAAACATCTGGGAATCCAAGGGGCTTTCAATACGTAATACTTTTAATTCGGTTTGGGCTATTGATGACAATAAAATTATTGCTATCGGTGATAGTGGTATCATCATCAGATCGACAAATGGAGGCTCATCGTGGTCACACATAAGTGCTAATACCAATAAACATCTGCGGTCAGTTTTCTTCAAAGAACCTTCTATCGGTTATATAGTCGGCGATGCGGGAACAATTCTGAAAACCGTTGATGGTGGTGTTAACTGGGTCGCTTTAAATGGTTACATTACTGGAAATTTGAATTCTGTTTATTTCCTTAGTGCAGAGACAGGGTGGGCCGTTGGTGATTTTAGGGATAGCATTCGAAATATTACTTTTCCGAATGGACGGTTTTGGAATGTGCTTCGGACTACCGATGGAGGAAAAAATTGGACGCCACAGTATACCGGTACACCAACCAACCTTTCGTTGTATACTCTAAAATTTATAAACTCAAATAAAGCATATGCTGTAGGTGAAGGAATTCTCGTTTCTACTACGTCTGGGGGGTATACTTGGCTATCGAAACCTTTCGATGCTGTATATTTTTTACATAGTTTATCTTTTTTTGATTCAACGATCGGATGGGCGGTTGGTTCTAATGGTGAAATTAAAAAAACATCCGATGGCGGAAGTACATGGTTCAGGCAAATAACGGGGGCACGATCCGAGATATATGATATTTCTGTCCCTGATACAGCTAATATGTATGCTGTGAGTGATAGTGGTGTTGTGATACATTCAACTAATGGAGGTTTATACTGGAACGTTATAAATACACCAACCTTTAATCACCTTCGTTCGGTTTACTTCTTTGCACCCAACGCAGGGTGTGCAGTCGGTGATGAGGGTACTATCATACGAACTATAAATTCCGGCAGTACATGGGAAGTCAGCACACTCTCTCCATTAGATTTTACATCCGTATATTTCTCCGATGGAATACATGGATGGGCTGTGGGTTGGAAAGGCATTATATATAAAACTAAAGATGCCGGTAGTAATTGGTCAAATGTGAACATTACTGGAGTTGATACTTCTATTAACCTTACCAAAGTGTATTTCGTTGATAATCAGAATGGCTGGATTGTCGGGAATTATGGATTGTTTAAAAATTATACTAAGTTCTTTAAGACAACTAATGGTGGAATAGAATGGCTGCATGTCTCTTCAGATTCTACGATGGGTATCTTATCAGTTTTTTTCCTCGACCCATATTTAGGATGGGCGGTCGGGAAATCTAAGAATCTTCTTAAGACAATTGACGGAGGATATACCTGGATACAGCAATATACAGCACTGCATAATACAACAACCTTTTTCGATGTGCAGTTCAGCAGCGAAACAACAGGATTAATCGTTGGTGGAACGGGCTATATTTTTAAAACAACAAATGGCGGGAAAGATTGGAATAAATTAACTACAGGCACGAATCGAACGTTTTATTCGACAGTTTTCGTTGACTCACTGAGAGGGTGGGTTGTTGGATCCAATGGAACGATTATGCGAACTAATGACGGCGGTGGCGTTATTCCACCCCCACCTCCACCCCCACAAAAACCCCCGACTGTCGGTATACAACAAAGTTATCCAAATCCATTTTATCCGCTCGTGGATGGCGTAACTTATTTCCCTTTCCGAATTAATAATCCATCGGTTGTAAGGATTAAAATCTATAACCTCCTTGGAAAGTTGGTTCGTGATATTAATGCCGGATATTTTGAAAAAGGTGTCCATGTAGGAATCAACGATAATAAAACGCAAGGTGCCATAAGCGATGCTCCTTCGTGGGATGGGAGAGACAATAATGGAAACGATTTGCCAAGCGGTATTTACTTTTATATGATAAAGACAGCCGAGTTTACCGAAACAAAGAAGCTGATCTTATTGCGATAGTATGCTTCTTAATTGGAGCAATTTATTGTTTCTCAATATTTTTTGCAGTAAATTAGAATAGTCCATTTTCACCTCAGACTTGCAGAAGGCTTGCCTGCTGAACATACGGCAAGCAAGCAGGCGGGCTTAGGCGAGCCAAAGAGGCTGTCCGAAAAGTACAGTTTTAATTGTAGAACGAACTTAAGTTCGTTAAAATATTCTTAA
>JASEHD010000105.1 GCA_030019075.1 Bacteroidota bacterium | reverse complement strand
TGCGTAATGCTATACGCTCGCCAAACATAACTGGTATAATACTGATCCGTATATCGAACTGATGAGTGCCAACGATTAAGGAGAATCTTCCTTCCTGCGGTTTCTTCTTTTCAAAAGCGTTGAGGCTTCCTTTAGTTTTCAGTACGCTCGCAAGATTTTCGGAAATATCTTTGGGTAATGAAATTAATTTTTTTAAGACACCCTCCGATCCTAATCGAATATTTAATTCTGATTCCCTCGGTTCAAAATGTAAATCTGTAGCCCCTGCTTTTACAGCGCGTAGAATGATCTCGTCCACCATTGCTTCCGCCGTAGGAACCTTGCCCATGCGGAATAGCTCTGGTATCTTATCCTTTGCTAAAGTACTTATATCAAATCGCTCAAGCGGAACCTTGCTTGGAATGCTTTTAAATTCTTCAGTCATTTACGCCTCTCTCGATACTCGCTCAACTGTTGATAGAATATCTTCTATTTTATATGGTTTTCCTATAAAATCTCGTGCGCCAAACTCTTTTGCTTCCATTGCATGTTTAAGATCGGCATATCCGGTCAACATGATCGCTTTGGTTTTGGGTAAATGTTCTTGTATGTACTTCAAGACTTGTATTCCATTCACGTTTGGCATTTGGATATCGAGAAGTGCAATATCAAACTTTTCTTTTTTTAGTAACTTTAATGCAACGTCACCATCTGGAGCTTGTGAAACTTTATACCCTGCATTCGTTAGAACTTGCCCTAACAGATCTCTGAGATCTGGTTCATCGTCAACTATTAGAATTGTGGCTTTTAAATTTACTGTCAAATCTTTCTCCTGTCAAAATAGTAAAATGTATTTATGAAAAAGTAAGCAAAACATACATGAAAAGCAAGATGTATTGTGATGGTGCTTAATATAGCGATGTTGTTTGTTCATTCCAAGCGTATCAGGAAAAAGGTTAAAATAGTAAATATATACCTTGTTAAGGATATTATAAATCAGGAAGAAACTATTAAATCAAGTGCGCCAGAAGGGATTTGAACCCCTAACCCTCAGCTCCGTAGGCTGATGCTCTATCCAGTTGAGCTACTGGCGCTGTAATTTCGATTGAATTTTGAATCTCTGTTACGAAATTTACAAAAAATATTTTGTGATTGCAATTTTGCATTATTTATTCATTATTGATAAATTCTTAAGATGTTATCGACTTATAATATTACTCTCGATCGAAAATTTTTTATTTCACTATCCATAGTTCTTGTTTTTACGACTTTGGTATATTTTCAATCGCTTCATAATCAATTTACAAATTGGGACGATCCCGTCTACATTCTCGAAAATCCACATATCAAACAATTAACGATAGAATCTATTTGGAATATTTTTACTATCCCACAATATTGGAAGAATTACCAGCCGATAGTTTTAATTTCTTTTGCAATAGATCACTTCTTTCATGAGTATCAGCCGTTTTGGTATCATCTGACAAATCTTCTTATACACTTGACTAATACCGCGTTAGTTTGTTTGTTCTTTTATTTACTGACGACTGAAGCCCTCCTTGCGGGAATAATTGCATTACTTTTTGGAATTCATCCGATGCATGTTGAATCTGTTGCCTGGGTATCTGCCCGTTCCGATTTGATTTATGCACTTTTCTATTTTTCGGCATTAATATTTTATCTTTTTTATTTAAACCAGCATAGAAAATTATTTTACTTCCTATTGTTATTATCACTTGTTTTGTCGTTACTATCCAAAGCTCTTGCAGTCTCACTTCCACTTGTACTTTTCCTCGTAGATTATTTGCGTGGAAGAAAATTTGATAAGAAATTATTTATAGAAAAAATTCCATTCTTCTTAATTGTTTTTTTGGGAGGAATGATTGCCTGGTTTGGCAGGCAGCCAGCGGATGGATCTATCGGAGATGAACAATATCCATTTATCGACCGCTTAATCCTGGGCAGTTATAGTGGAGGCAAGTATCTCTGGAATCTTCTTGCACCTTTTAATTTACAAGTAATTAATGATTATCCAAAAATATCTGGAAACGTTTTTCCAAGTGACGTTAAATTTTATTTAATTTTATTCATTTTAGTTATCATCGGATTGATTTATTGCTACAAGCGGTCAAGAGAAATATTCTTCGGCGGTATGTTTTTCCTTTTGACAATACTGTCAGTGTTACCCTTTTTCTCATTTAACTTACCTGTGGTTGCAGATAGATATAGTTATATTCCGTCTGTTGGAATATTTTATATTGGTGCAGTATCCTTTTCTCACTTTAGATGTCGGTATGAACAATACCATCCATTTATATATCGAACATTTATTGTTTTTGTTTTATTATATCTTACATGGTTTTTAACGCTAACATGGAATAGAACAAAAATATGGAAAGACGGGATCACTTTATGGACAGAGGCAATCAGAACAAATCTCGCAAATCCGTTGGCATATAACCAGCGGGGAGTAGCTTATCTTACTTCAGGTTTTTATAACGAAGCAATGAAAGATTTTTCTACAGCACTAAAGATCGATCCTCGATATACCGATGCATACGTTTGCCGGGGCATTGTTTTCCTAACATATGGAAATTATACAGCGGCATTAACCGATATCACGAATGCGATAAAAATCGATTCTAAAAATGTAATAGCGTATTACAATCTTGGTTATACGCTCTTAACAGTCGGGCGTGCTGAGGAAGCTTTAAATGCATATTCTAAAGCAATCGAACTAAAAACCGATTATGGGGAAGCATATGTTAGAAGGGGAACAGTGCATCTTGAGTTACGGGATACAATTTCGGCATGTAGTGATTTTCGATATGCGATTGAAAAATTAAATTTTAAGCCGGCAAAAGAAGCTTACCTTAAAGTATGTGAACATACAACCTCTCGATATTCTATAGAAAATCCACCATAAGTTTTAAGAGGTATCAAATTAATTACTCAAAGGGTGGCTATCTCATCCATACTATTTTTTAGGATTGAGGCAATATCTTCTTGATGTGAGTGAACAATATTTTCGACAGTTTTCTTGGTCATCTTTAAAAGTTTATGTCCTAACATTAAACTTAAACTGAGGTGAGCCAGTGATAAGCTCCAAAATATTGTGAAAAGTAATTTAGAGCCGGTATTTGAACCGATAAGAAGGGAAATAAATGTTTCGGTGCTCAGAATTGTAAAAACAAAAGTTCCATACAGCATAATCCAGTATAAAATCCAAAACCGGAATATGTCGCTTTGCAATAAAGCTGCAAACAGATTGTCGTCGTTAGCTAATTGAGAAAAAACTGATTTTGCCAATACGCTCCGATTCTTTTTCCCCATATTTGAAATGCGTTTTCTTTCTTCGGGCTCAAGAGCTAAAGATATTTCCTGAAATATAATTTCATTCGATTTATTCAAGAAACCAAAAATTTTATTATCTAACCATACGTGCAGTTCACCCAACCAATTTATTTTGCTTATTCCATAGATTAAACCGATAAGCAAGCCAATGATGCAAATTACGATTGCAATGATTACTATGAGTTGGGGTGAGTAAAATAAATTAATAATGGTTTCACCACCCACGATTATTATTATGTTACTGCACAAAAAAATCATAATATAAGCCAACAAAGCAATTTTCACTGCTTTCTCAAGACTTTCAAAATAGGCGTATTGACTTTTTGCTGATTGCATGTTTTTATGTTTGATTTATTCAAAATTAATCATTTAATTGGATTCTATCAAGCAACGGATATGTTTTCCATCATAGGTGTGAGCAATGCCACATATGGGATGATATATTAAAGATATATTTTGTAGGTTTATGTATAATTTATGATTAATAGAAATCCGACATATTTAAAAATATCTGGAGGAAACAGTCAATGATGGACTCTCAACAGGTTTTATCCCGACTTAATTTTGGTCGCGTAGACGGAGAAACGGATAACAGATTCGAGCAATGTTTTATTGGCACCGAAATGCTTCGCCAAGTTTTACTGCCTCAGCACTCGCTTGTCGTTGGAAACAAAGGTTCAGGTAAAAGTGCGATTAGCCGATTGTTGGTTGAGGATCTGAACAAAGTCAGACCCCTGTTGCCAAAACAGTACGAAGAAATATTTTGTATACCGGCATACGGGCTCCAAAGCGAGGAATATATTCCAAGTGTCGAATTACGTGAACTTAATCCAACAACTGTGGATGAGTTTAGATATTTTTGGCTGCTCTATTTAGGTTTAAAAGTCGCTTCAACACTTATTAATGACGAGAAAGTCCAATCGCTTATTGCTAAAACTAAGAAAAAGGAAATCCGAGAAGCACATTCAACCCTCCGGCATTTACTCATAGATGTCGGTCTCATTAATCAAAAAGGATTTATAGATAAGATCGCTCATAAAATTCAGAGACTCAAACGCTCGAAACTTCAGAAAGCTTCCACACTTGGGAACGACAAATATTTAGCAGATTTTAAACAAAGAACAGGTGTTAGTATTATCGCAATGTTGGAAGCTATCGACACAATTTTGCGTGAAACGAATTGTCTTGCTTGGATTATGCTGGATAAGCTTGATCTACTTTACGTGGATGATATACAGAAAATGAGAGCTTCTATTACTGGACTTGTCCAGTTGTTAGTTCAATACGGGAATCAGTTTAAGAACATCCAGTTCAAAATATTTCTAAGAAATGATATATATCGTCAGCTGCATATTGTCAATAAATCACATCTCATAAGCTATACAACGGAAATGAAATGGCGAGGACCACTCTTGTTAAAACTGTTAGTATCTCGGGCAGTCGTTGATCCGGCGGTCAGTAAGTATTGTCAAGAAATATTAGGCGAGGAAGTTGATGTTACTAATGTGATCATTGGATCGGATGATTATGTTGAGCGCGTATTTTATACAATTTTTGAGCCCACAGTAAATTCAAAAAGAGAAATTGAGCCGTCGGCAACTTCAACACATCAATGGATATTAAAACGTCTGATAGATGGGATGGGGAATAGCTTCCCACGCGAGTTAATTCATCTTGGAAATAAAGCTGTCGAGCAGCAGCGTGAGATAGATCGCATCGAAGGGAAAAATACATCAAATCGTTTGATATCTACGCGGGCGTTGAAAGAAGCTTTTCAGTTAATATCTCAATACCGATGTGATACATACCTTTATTCTGAGTTTCCTCATTTATCAAAGCATTTCGATGTGTTTCGTGGAAGCGATAGTGCGGTTTTCCATCGAGAAGAATTATATATGTTATTTGAACCATTGAATCCAAAAGGTGATGAGGCAATCCGCGCTGTATTTGATGTTGGTTTACTGATGCCTCTTGGGAGTAATGTTGATTCAAGCCGGAAATTTAAAGTTCCATTGTTATATCGTGACGGGCTTGGAATCACAGAACGCCGCCGGAAACCATATATGTCTCCAAGGAAAATAGTCAGGCAGCAAAATATTGTAGAAATAGCAAGAAATAGCTAACAACCCGACAAAGTATCGCATTCCTCTGGTTTTCAAAAATATCAGGAAAGCTATTTACAAATATTTATTAATATTTGTGGATTTTAAGCTTTTTCACTTGACATTATTAGATTGTTTTCCTACCTTAGTTAAAAGATAAATTACTTATCAAGGCAATAATTATCTGAAGGGAAATCGGTGTAGTCGGTTCAGGCAAAATTTTTTATATTATGATAAGATTGCAATTTTATATTGCTGTTTTTTTCGTGTGGATTTCGTTATGGATGAGTACGCTTTTTGCTCAGGATTGGGTTTATCAACAGAGTGGAACGACTAATACGTTGTGGAGCGTTTCTTTCAAGGATGCTTTCACAGGTACGGTTGTCGGTGATAGCGGAACAATTCTCAGAACTACAAATGGCGGCATCAATTGGATTCCACAGAATAGCGGAACGTTTCAAAACCTCCGTTCAACTGCCTTCTATGATTACAATAATGGGATTATCGTTGGTGATAGTGGTTATATTTTAAAAACAACTGACGGCGGTGTAACATGGATAAAGAAAAATAGCGGAACAGAGCATATACTAAAAGGTGTTGCCTTTTGTTCTGATACCAATGTGATAGCTGTCGGCTTTAGTGGAACAATATTACGTTCGGTAGATACTGGAAATGTATGGGCAAAAATAAATAGTGGTACTTCTCTTGCCCTTCTTGATGTTTCATTTGGTGATTCCCAAAACGGTATTGCGATTGGACAAGAGGGGGCAATCAGCCGGACTGAAGATGGCGGTTTATCTTGGAATACTTTTCAACATGACACTCGGCATTCATTTGTTGCGATAAGTTATGCAAATGAAAAGATTTATCATGTTATTAGTCACTTAGGATTATTGCTATCTACTCGTGATGGCGGGTTAACATGGTCTTATCGAAATTTGGGTGGGTGGATGACAGATATCGATTTTATTGATCATAATCATGGGGCTATAGTTAATAGCGGAGTGAAAACCACAACTAACGGAGGAATAAATTGGGATTTACAACATGTACGTTTTTGGCTAAATTCGTTATCGATTGCAGATAGTATCACTAGAACGGCAGTTGGTGTGTATGGTACAATTATCAGAACTTATTCTCCAAACTTGCTTCAAGATAAGGTTCAACTTATTTATCCACCTCAAAACGCATTGGATATTCCAATAGATTCTTCGACGACACCACCTTATTCAATTGTTTTCCGTTGGAATTTATTCACTTATTTGGCTTCTTCTTATGCTCGCTATAAAATCGAGATAGCTACAGATTCTTGTTTGTCAGAATTGTTAACAATAAAATTTTCAGATTGGAATGTAAACGATACTACAATGTCAATTTCCATTTTTCAAGCTCATAAAAAATATTATTGGAAAATCTATGCTATCGACGAAGGGTGGCAAACATCTTCTGATGTATGGAGTTTTACAATTGGTCCACCACGCTTTGGTATAATAAAAGGATTGGTATTTGAAGATGAAAATCAAAACGGTATCAAAGACATTAATGAGCAGTGTCTTTCTAATCGGCGGGTAGTTATTTCGGGGAAAGCTCAGTTAGAAACTTCAACAAACGAGATAGGTGAATATTATTTTGATTGTTTAGATTCAGGGCAATATATGATCGGGGTGTTTATCCAATCTGGGTGGGAAATAACTTACCCAGATTCAGAATCTTACAACATAACGTTAAACATGAATGATACAATATCATCTATCAATTTTGGTGTCAGATATAAATGGTGTTCAGTCGAGGGTGTGGTTTTTCATGATCAAGATGAGAACGGAATACTCAATCAGAATGATAGATTATTGAACGATTGGGAAATTTGTCTTATCGGTGATCAAACTATTTATACTTGGACTGATGAGAGGGGATATTTTGAATTTAATAGATTACTCCCGAGCGTTTATCATATTCGAATAGGAGGTGTTGAAAGTGGCTGGGAACAGCTAACACCGAGGGACAACGAAGGGTATTTAATTGAATTTCGCTCGTACGGTGAACGAATAACGGATAATGATTTTGGTATGAAGCGTATTCCTGTACGCGTAAAATTAAAAATGTCGGTAAAAGACAATTATCCAATGATAGCTAATCTCTATTGGGGAATACGTCCTGGAGCTTCATACGGAATCTGGGGGGCTGATCCAAGAGCAACTAATTATGATTTTTCTGAAGATGAATACGATTTACCGCCACCAATTTCTGGATTTTTTGATGTACGTTTTGTTGATCCTACACTGGCAACGAATCGTTTTGGGCTTGGTGCATATACCGATATGAGAGATTTTACATCTCCGACAGAAGTATATACATATCGCATCAATTTTGCACCCGGCAGAGCATGGGGAGGGGATTATCCGATGACATTTAACTGGACAAGCTCCGATGTCCAGCAATCATTTCCCAACGGTGATGTTGAATTAGTTGATAAATATGGCTCACGATTCGATATGAAGACAAAAGATAGTCTTGTGATTACGGATCGGTCAATTACCTATCTACGGTTATTGGCTTCAGGTCCGAATATTCCAACCGAGTATCTAAAGAGCTGGAAGATGATATCACTGCCGGTTGACGTTATCGATAATAGGATTGGAATGATATTTCGGGTTACCGGCTCAAAAGCATTTTCCTATTCTGAAGGGCTGGGATACCAGCAATCTGACACATTGGTTCCGGGTATAGGATATTGGTTGAAATGTTCATGGATGCTCGATTCGAGCCAGTTGATTGGAATGCCGCGATTCAATGATACGATTCCAATCTATGAAGGTTGGAATATGATTGGTGCTCTTAGTGTACCTTTTCCTGTAGGTTCGATTACGACAATTCCTTCAGGACTTGTTAACGGGATATTCTTCGGATACTCGGGTAGCTATGTTCCCACCGATACTTTAAAACCATTTCAGGCATACTGGGTGAAATCATCCGAAGATGGAGATTTAATCTTAGATGCTTGGGGAGGTGTGGCATTAAAAGGGGAATCGAAGTACTCTGCATTCGAAAGGATAAAAGAAAAATGTAACACATTATCTTTCTCAGCCGGACAGGACGCAGCAGGTAATGAACAAGAACTATATTTTACAACATCCGATAATTATACAGATATTACATCTTTCGAATTACCACCCGTTCCTCCATCGGGAATATTTGATATACGATATGGCTCGAATCGTATGATTGAAGTAGTTGAAGAAGGGAAAGAGAAAGAGATTCCGATAATGATTTCATCGGGTGAATACCCGATAACACTCAGATGGAGATTAAACTCAAGTACAGTTACTGCATCTCTAAAAATTGATGGTAAGGAGATTCCATTAAGAGTAAATGGTTCAACCGATATCCGACATCAAACATCTCATATCAGTCTTGCCTTACGAGGAGTCCCCAACATTCCTCAAGAATTTTCTCTTGAACAAAACTATCCCAATCCATTCAACCCTGTTACAGTTATTCGTTATCAACTGCCAGGAGATGTAGGTCGGAATGTCATTCCGACATATAGTGTGACACTAAGGGTGTACAACATCCTTGGGCAAGAGGTGGTAACATTGGTAGATAGGATTGAAGATGCAGGATACAAGTCGGTGGATTGGGATGCGGCGGGGCAAGCAAGTGGTGTATATATCTATAAATTGGAAGCAACAAGAATAGCTAATTATGCAGAAGCATTCACGCAAGTAAGAAAAATGATATTGATAAGATAATTCGGGAAAATGTAACCGATTTTCCTTATATTTATTTTAAATCAACATTTTCTCAAATAACCCTATAAATCTCATGAAAAAAGTTATTTTTTATTTTTGTATTCTTACGATTATGTTTCAGTTTCTTTGCCTTGCTCAACAGACAGTAAAGGAATCATCAACCGGAAAGTTTTTCCCAACTGAAATCACATTTAAACAGGATGGAAACAATTACATCCTAAAGCTCACGGGTCTTGCCGTAAGAAAGAAACTGTTTTTCAAAGTTTACGGTATCGCACATTATATTCAGGATGCAGCAAATTACCGGACCGAAAGTGAAGCATTCCGAGCAATTTTAATTGATGGAAAAGCAAAACAAATTACAATGGACTTTGCCCGTGATGCAGATGCAGTAAAAATTAAAGAAGCATATACTGATGGTTTCAAACAACATGCTACTGGTGAAGAGATGAAAATAATCCAACCGTTGGTTAATAAATTTGTTTCGTACTTTTCAAAGGATGTAAAAGAAAACGAGCAGTTCATACTCCGTTGGTTGCCGGGCGGCTCCGTCGTTGCCATTCTTCATGGAGAGGAGAAACAGGTAATCACCAATGGAATATTTGCACGTGTATTATGGTCGATTTGGTTTGGCGAGGATTCAATAGTTGATAGGAATAAGTTAGTAGAAAGAATTGTGGGGAAGTGATGGAGGGAATCGTACTTCCAGCAGAAGTACGACGTCTATTTTGTCATATTGGATTGACTTAAGTCTTACGTTGATATGTCAATACCAAAGATGAGAACGGGAATATCCACATCGGATACACCACTGGGCTCTAAATCCCAAACGAACTGTTCAAAGTATGAAACACCCTTCGACATTTGATCGGCAAATTTCTTGATAAGCACGATCTCAATCACCTTCTTCGGAATAAATACCCATACGAGGTTTGCCGGATAAAATAAAAAGCTCCGACAACTGACAGAGCTTCTGAGGAGTAAGTGAATGAAACAATATTATCTTGTCAAAATCATTTTTTTTGTTTCGATGTAATCACCGGGTTGCTGTAACTCGTTAACGAGCTTTGCCACTTCATGTCCATTAATATCGTATACCCTCAAATTAACTTGTCTGGATTGTGGTATAAAATATTGAATCCGTGTAATCGGATTAAATGGATTCGGATAATTTTGAGATAAAGAATATCTCTCTGGCACAAGCTTTCCTTCCGTAACGCTTGTTGGCAGTACTACAATGAGAATTTTATTCGGCATCCAATTCCAATTGTTGAAACCGGCTCCTTTTGCAGTTGCATAAATTGTATCTGAACCTAACGTAACCGGCGCAGTATATAAGAACTGATACGTTGATGGGACAGAAACTTTTTATTTATGCACTAATTCGTCGCTGACTTTTATTAGAAATGTTGACACACTATCAAGTTGCCCTCTTCTGGTTGCGATGTTTATACCGCCATCGTTTCCTGAACCTCCGGATACATTTATTGTGTAGGGATATGATTGTCCCGCTATTACCGTATCTGGTCCTGTTATAGTCACCGCTAATACACCAATCCAAAACCAATTTCTCATTTTATTTATTTTTATAATCTAATCTCCTTTTAAAAAATATTATTGGCACTTAATACAAATAACAAACGGAACACAAATAATGCCCCTCAACTTAATTAAAAACTTACCCTCCACCACCAAAAATTATTGCATATTGACTTACTGAAAAGTATATTATGTTTGAATTCTACTTATAATCACCATATTAGGATTAAAAAATATGTTAATCACTACTACAAATACAATCGAGGGGAAAAAAATAATAAAATATCATGGATTAGTTAGCGGTGAGGCAATTTTAGGAGCTAATATCTTCAAAGATTTCTTTGCAGGGATACGTGATATTGTAGGCGGACGATCTGCCGCATACGAAGAAGAACTTCGCAAAGCGAAAGAAATAGCGATAACCGAAATGCAACAACAAGCTCGTGACCTTGGAGCCAACGCTGTTATTGGTGTGGATTTAGATTATGAAACTGTTGGACAATCAGGCGGTATGCTTATGGTCAGCGCAAGCGGAACAGCCGTTTATATCGAAGGTTGATGTCTAAATGGAATTGTTAAAAAGCTTAAACAATCTACCCATAATTATTATGAAAGATTTTATCATATGAAACATATCTTACACTTATTTTTGATTGCGGTATTTCTTGCTATTCTTTCTCATTCAACAATAATAGCGCAAGAGAGAAACGATAAAGGAATTTTTATTGAATCG
>JASEHD010000104.1 GCA_030019075.1 Bacteroidota bacterium | reverse complement strand
CATAAATTGGACGGGCATCTTCATCTTTGGGCCAATAATGAGATTCCCTCAGACGAGTTTGTAGATAATGCTCAGAGAATATTCCTTTTGTTTCCCAACGCCGGATATTTTCAAGCGTAGGGAATAGGGATTCTTTTTGTTGTGTTTTTTGTCGCATGATTTTTTTTATTTCGCTTATGAAGTTACAAAATTTCCGCCACTGTAGCAATACAGTTATAATCGGTTAATTACATTCAATCAACGAGGACATGTTGCATACTAAAAATCTGGAAACTCCTTCATTAAATATTCCCTAACTTCGGGTATATCTCCCTGGCTCGTCAAATCAATTACGTGCTCTGAGAGAGGAATTGTGAACATTGATCTTGGATATTTCGCAACCATCATTTTTACTGCATGTGGCAATTCCTTCTCTTGTCGAAGAGGATGTAACGGGACAGATTCAAGGAATGGAAAAATCATATCGTACGAAAAGTGGAATATATTCATGCTTACACCAATTCTACCGCTCGCATCCTTTGCAGTTTCAATATCTGAGAATGAGGGTTTTTCAATAATATTGAGTAGAAAACCATCTCCATCTTTTTTTATCACAGAAAATTGTTCGAAACGTTGTGGCTCGAATTGCAGAGCAGAACGATCATAATCTATCATTACGTTTTCGTGTTCGTCATCCATAAGCAGACGCATAGCACGGATGGAATAAATATTATCGCTGTTGCAGACAGTGAAACTTTGTCGTTTCCAATCTGGTTTTCCTTTGATCACCTCAAGGAGCGCATCGGCAGTACCGAGGGGCTTCGTTCTACCTTCAGGAATCATTTGGGTTGCATACGAAATTATCAATCGCCCGAATTGCTTCTTCCCGCTCTGCTGTTCATAGTAATCGATTATTGACGGATCTTTTTCACCAACAACGATGACGACATCCCGATAACCGGCTTGCTCGATATTGTAAAGAACATAATCGAGGAATGGACGGGCATTTCCCCCTACGCCAAGCATTGACTTGGATTTGGATTGGGTTTCATTTAAAAGAGTTGCATCAATTTCTACTGATGATTGTACTGCTTTTCTCATTCGCGAGGAGATTCCCCCTGCAAGGATAACGATATTTGGTTCTTTCATCGTGATTCGGATTGAGATTGCATATTGTTTATGATTTTTTTTTGTCAGACCAGAGCTTATTGATGATTACGATAAGAATGGTTCCGCTGACAATAAACACACCGAGCAGCCCCAGTGCATATGCTAAACGGCCGTATAGGAAATTTCCGACTGTGAATAACGATGACCAAATTACCGTGCATCCTGTAACCCATCCAAGAAGAGCGAGAGGAATATTTTCGGCTGAAGTTTTTCCCGCTGAATCAATAATGCCGGCTTTTTCCCTGATTCGCCTCCAGCCCGGACCAAAGGGCTTGATTTTTTTATAAAATTCGATGAGCGTTTTTTCATCTGTTTGAGGTCCAACAAACACGGTCGTCAGCCAGCATGTTGTTGTAAAAGCGATTGTAACAAGTAACCCAGCATGAACACTCATGGCGATACCCTGTTTATTCAGGATGAGAAGTATTATTGAAATAACCAAAGAACTTACCATGGCAACAACTTCAGACCAGGCATTTACACGCCACCAGAACCAACGAACTAAATAAAGCAAACCGGTGCCGGCGCCAACTTGAAGAATTATATCGAAAGCATCTTTTGCCGTATCCAGAACAAAGACAAGTCCCGAAGCAAAAAAGAAAATACCGACCGTTACAAGTCTTCCAACAAACACATAATGTTTCTCATGAGAATCTTTGTGTAAAAAACGTCTGTAAAAATCATGCACAAGATAAGATGCGCCCCAATTCAGATGTGTGAGTATGGTTGAAGAGTTTGCGGCAATCAATCCTCCGACCATTAAACCGATAAAACCAATCGGGAGAAATTTTAGCATCGCTGGATATGCAATATCGTGCCCCAGAAGTTTTGGATCGAGATTCGGGAATGCGTTTTGAATATCGGAGAGCTGTGGATAAATAATAATTGAGCAGAGTGCGACAATGATCCATGGCCACGGACGCAGAACATAGTGGGCGATATTAAAGAATAAAACTGCACCGAGAGAATCTTTTTCTGATTTAGATGCCAACATTCTTTGAGCAATGTAACTACCTCCGCCCGGTTCAGCTCCGGGGTACCAAACCGCCCACCATTGTACGGCTATCGGCATGATAAAAATAGCAATAGCGATATCCCAATTACTTGAGAAATCTGGAAGCATGTTTAAATAATTTATTCCATTCGGTCCCGAAGTATTAGAAAGTTTTTCCACCAAACCGCTCATGCCGCCGATTTCAGGAAGCTGAAGTGCAAAGTATGCAGCAGCAATAACAGCAGACATCATGATAAAAAATTGTATCATATCGATTACAAGCACCCCCCATAAACCGGAATAAGTAGCGAAGATTACATTTAGAAAGCCAACTATGAGAAGTGTTTGCCAACGATCAAGACCGAAGAGAATTCCTCCAATTTTACATGCTGCTAAATTCACCGTTGCTATTATCATCGTATTGAAGAACAAACCTAAATAAACTGAACGAAAACCGCGCACAAAACTTGCAGCTTTGCCTGAATATCTCAATTCATAAAATTCAAGGTCGGTCATCACACCCGATCGTCTCCACAATCGCGAATAAAAGAAAACGGTAGAAACGCCTGTTAAAACAAAAGCCCACCAAACCCAATTACCGGCGACGCCTTGACGCCTGACAATATCGGTTACAAGATTTGGAGTGTCACTGCTGAATGTCGTGGCAACCATTGAAAGTCCAGCTAACCACCACGGTACAGATCTTCCCGATGCAAAAAACTCGGTTGTATTTTTTCCGGCACGCTTACTAAAAAACAGAGCTGGAATAAAACAGATCAGGAGGGATATTAATACTATAATCCAATCTATGAGCTGAAGGTGCATTTAAAATCAATACTTTCTTAAGTTATTATTTCTAAACATGGAAGATAATATATTACTTAAAACACTCAACATCAACTTGTATTATTCTTCTGTCTGGATTTCAATATTTTAGAGAGCATCCGAATATTTTCAGGAGTAGTGCCGCAGCATCCACCAATAAATGCAACTCCGAGCTTTGATAAAGCCAAACCATACTCTGAAAAATTTTTAATAGATGTCGGATAGACTAACTCATCGTGTATAATCTTCGGAATACCAGCGCTTGGCTTAATCCAGATCGGAAGCTTTGTTACCGACCGAAATTTATGTGTAATAAAAATACAATTTTCGATACCAGCGCCACAGTTTGTTCCAATTACATCTGCACCTGCCTCGGTCAACGCTACGGCAACACTTTCAGGTGATTCATTGGCAATAGAAACTAATTTTTCTTTTACAAAATTAAAAACAAACGATACAACAACCGGTAAACCGGTTTTCTTTGCTGCAGTTAGAGCTATTTTTGCTTCCATCAGATTTGTCATTGTTTCAACTAATATTGCATCTATGCCTCCTTCAGTAAGCACATCGGCTTGTTCTGTATAAACATCCAACAGCAAGTTTGTATTTATGTGGTTGTTCATGAAAAGATTGCCGCAAGGACCAATTGATCCAAACACAAGGGCATGTTTTGATGCAGCTTTTCGTGATATGAGCACACCCATACGGTTTATATCTTTTAATTTATCTTCGAGTCCATAAGAGCGAAGCGAAAGCCGATTTGCACGGAAAGTATTGGTAAGTATAATTTTACTTCCTGCGGCGACATAATTAGAAGCTATTAATTTCACACGTTCTGGATGAGATATATTCCAAAGGTCGGGGCATTCACCGGGTTGTAATCCAATGGCTCGCAGCTCGGTTCCCCATGCACCATCGAGGATCACGGGAGCTTTCTTTACAAGTCTACTGATCAGGTTTTTCATGTCTGGCATTCTTTCTCATGAAATAGCAGATCGAATAACCCATGTTTTCTCCCCCATCATTCGTCATTCCTTGTTCAGTATTCATAATTCTTTGATCTTAAATTATTATTCATATTAGCACCTGGATTGTGCAGTTTGGATACTTTTTACAAATATTGCAATCATTTCATTATTCTCATCCATTATTTTTTCAACTATTGTTGATGATATTATCCATCTCTTTTGGTGAATAAGCTGCAGACAAACAAAAGTCTCCCGCAATTCTTTCAAACATATTTTCATCTTGTGAATAAAATCTTTCTTTGATTCGGCACTCTCCGCTTCAGCATAATTAAACATTGGAGATGTTACGCACCGTATGAGTTGCCCTGCTATATGATTGGCAGAACGGCTCGATGGCAATTGCTCAACAATATCGATTATTCCGATTGAAAACTTAACCAATCTATCTTCTAGATCAAATACCCTAACAGTATTTTTCTTCATAACTTTATCCCTTCATAATTATTTTAAAAGATGATTACATCATCATTCAGCATTTTTTGTTCAGCATTCATAACTCATCTTATCACTTCTTCTCTACGATATCCTCCATTTGTTAGCCCAAGCGTTGTTAGGTACGCAAGCTTCGTAATTTTTTCGAACAATGATTTATTTATCGTCTCTGGAGTATCAGTCATATAATGAAGATGTGCATAACTATTTGTTGTTACGAAGTACGCGGCTGGGATTCCTTTATCGTGGAACGGGCCTGCATCAGCGCCGCCGCCGCTCCACGTTGCATCAACCATCATTTTAGTGTTAAGTGAATCCTGTTGATGAGCGATCTTCCAGAGATTGGGTGAGCTTTTTCCGTTTCCAACCTGAATGCTGTCTCCATACCCGACACAATCAAGATTAATCATAGCCGTAATTTTTTCCAACGGAACGGGAGAATGATCTACAAAATATTTCGAGCCAATTAATCCAAGCTCTTCGCTTGCAAATAGAACGAAAATGATTGATCGTTTCGGTTTTATTTTCCCCTTAACAAATGCTTCAGCAATTTCGAGAACTGCGGCAGAGCCGGAGGCATTATCGTTTGCACCGGGAGCATAAATTTCACCGGCTTGACTTCCCACGTGATCAAGGTGTGCACCAATAACAAGATATTCATTCTTCATGGTTGAGTCTGAACCTTCAAGCAGACCAATAATATTCATTGTCGGTTTCTCTTTCGTGTATTTTGCATGAACTTTGATCTCTAATGTAGACGCTGTTTGTACCGCAAACGGTTTCTTTGATATATCTATTTGCGTCTGTAGATCTTTCAATGTAAATCCACTTCCCCCCAGAATTTCATCTGCGACAGGAATGTCGATGTGAAGTTGCGGAAAATTCTCATCCTGCTCGCCACCTCCTTCAAGCACGCTGATGATCGTCTTTTGAGGTTTTGCATCGTTTGGCAAGGAGACAATGAGCATACTAACCGCGCCATGCTCTTTTGCAAGCTTTGCTTTAAACCGCGGATAACCGTTTCCCCAGTTTGAAGTGTCGTTCAATTTCCATGTCGGATTAGATTTGAAAACGAGGACTATCTTTCCTTGCACATCAACATCGGCGTAATCGTCGTAACCGAACTCCGGTTTCGAGATCCCGTACCCACAAAATACCACAGGCGCAGTAACGTTACCTGAGCCAGTCATTTGTCGGCAAACGAAATCTTTTCCCAGTTTGTATTCTTTCATCAATCTACCATTTTCCATCAGCCCCAGCTTTAGTGGAGAATATATTTCGTTGTATTCAACCTTGAGGTTCTGGAAGTATGCACTATCGCCAAGCGGTTTCAATCCAAGTTTTGAAAATTCTTCCGCCATAAAATGTGCAGCTTTATTGTAACCTTCGCTTCCCGATAATCTTCCCTCCAAATCCTTTGATGAAAGATATTCAACGGTATTCATAAGATCGGTTTGAGTAATTGTGGATACTCCCGTTTCGTCGTTAAATGTTTGGGCATAAGAGACCGAGATATAAATGAATAAAAGCAGAAATATATTTTTAAATATCATTGAAGCTCCATAATTAGTAACGGAATGTAATTTACGGTTAATATGTTTTTATTTCAAGTTGATGATTTTTCAAGTTCTGGCGTTATGTTGCTGATGAGTTAAAAATTCCCTATCTTTGCAGTAGGCAATTTTGTTAATTTTCTGATATGAAAGGGCATTATAAATATGAAAAAAATATTTTGCCTGTACTTATTCTTAATCTCGATTTCATATAGCCAGCCGCAGCAGCATGTTATTCTTGTTATCATAGATGGGGCACGATATTCAGAAACTCTGGGTGACGGGAGCGGACAGTATATTCCCCGGATGAAACAGCTTGCTACACAAGGATCAATTGTTCAAACTTTTTTAAATGACAGCGTTACAATCACGAAACGAGGCATACCTGCAATTTGGTGCGGTTCATGGTCAACACCGCGCGACACGGTTATAAACGGTTTCGATACACAATATGCAACCGTTCCTACAGTGTGGGAATATCTACGGAAAGATCGTGCTCTCGATTCAACCGATGCGATGTATATTTTGAAATATCTCAATAGTCCCTGGCTTCCGAGTTATCATCCACAGTATGGTCCACGATATTGGCCCAAGTATGTATTACAAGGATCCAACGATCTGCAAGTATGGCAAAATGCGCGATCGTTGTTGGCAACTACACATCCACGATTTGCTGTTTTATATCTTGCCGACGTCGACGGTGCAGGACATAGCGGGATTTGGACCACATATACGCGTGCCATTACCATTGCCGATAGTGTAGTCGGTATGCTTTGGGATTTCCTTCAAACCGATTCAATTTTCAAAAATAAAACAACGGTAATTGTAACAAATGATCATGGTCGCCATCTCAATGGGATTAGCAGCGGCTTCGTGGGACATGGCGATGGCTGCTGGGGATGCAGACATATCATGCTGCTTGCTTTGGGTCCGGCTGTAAAGTCCGGATTTAATTCTACGGTTCAACGCTCAATTCCATCTATCACACCAACCATTGGCGCAATCCTCAATTTCAATTCACCTTTCGCCTCAGGAGTTGTTATGAATGAATTGCTCACTCCGACATACTTTAATGAATCCGACTCAATTTATTTTAGTGATGTCTTGAGGGGTGCTTCAAAAGTTGACAGCTTCAAAATCTACAACTCAGGCGGTGTATCTTTAAATGTTTCGACTATCACTGCATCAGATACAGCAATAACGATTAACCCAACCATTGCTACTGTGGCTCCACATTCCTATAAAACATTCAGCGTAACTTTTTCACCCAAGCAAATTGGCGAATTAAATGCCAAACTTTTTATTCTGCATAATGCTTTTGCGGGATCAGATACTATTATACTAACTGGAACGGGGATAAGAACACCGGGTGAAATAAGTGTCGATATAGAAAAAGGGTGGAATCTTCTCTCATTGCCGGTTCATTCCTCCGATTCCAATATAACAAGTCTTTATCCGAATGCAATCACAAGAGCTTTTATCTATCACGATGGATATTTTGCCATAGATACGGTCTGGCTGGGAAGCGGTTATTGGGTAAAATTCAATACGCAGCAGCAAGTCATAATTACTGGGTCTCCGATTTATACGGATACGATTCATCTATTGGATGGATGGAACTTAATTGGATCAATATCGGAGATTGTTTCAGTCTCTTCAATCACAAGTGATCCACCGGGTATAATAACGAGTAATTTCTTCAGCTATTCTGGAAGTTACGAAATATTAAACACCATTTATCCAGGCAAAGGTTATTGGGTTAAGGTGAGTCAAGCCGGGAAATTGATATTGTCGGTATCAGAAAAATCTTCAACAGCTAATAGGATTAATATTATTCCGACCTCCGAGCTGCCGCCGTTTCTCCCGATTGAAGAAAACACATCCGAACCAACGCCCGAAAAATATTCCCTTGGACAAGCATACCCGAATCCATTTAATTCGTCGACGGAAATAAAATATCAATTACCAGGCGCAAGTAATGTTAAAATAAGGATTTATAATGTTCTCGGAGAAATTGTAGAGGTAATAAAGAATGAAACTGAGCAAGCGGGTTACAAGTCTGTAAATTGGAAAGTCTCCGAATTGGGAACTACAAGTGGATTATATTTTCTTACATTTGAAGCAGCTGATTTAACTGGACAAGATAGAACCTATAGTGTGGTAAGAAAAATTCTGCTATTGAAATAGATATTTGAATTAAAAAGGCACATTTTTTCTGTTTTCTATTGATTTATAGAGGATAATCCTGTTATTTACTTGCATCTTTACAGCACAATTATTATAATGTAAGTGTAATTTCGTTTTATTAATAATATGATACATAAGCTTTTTAAGCGGTTAGAAATTGGACAATACACCTCTCAAGCTTTCTGTTGGATTTTTCTCGGTTTGCTCGTTGTCGTTTCACTGTCATGTAACGATGGAGAGATCCCTGATAGTTCACAGCCACACATCCAAATTGTAGTCGATAAAGCAGAAGTAAATTTTGAGGTAGCAGATACTAACGAAAAGTTAGACAAATCAATTATCATTACGAATTCCTTTAGTTTCACTCGCAGTCTTGATATTAAAATAAGTATCAATGGAAATGGATTTGCATTTGTTAGCGGAGGAGGTTCTTTTAGTCTATCTCCTGGTGGATCGAGAACGGTAGTTGTCAGATATTCACCCTCAGTTAGTGGATCATCTTCCGGAACATTGACAATAACACATAACGCTCTAAACACAACAAGCCCCATCATCATCCCACTCAGAGCCAACCCACAAACACCGGAACAGAGTGGAGTCTATGTCAGTACCACCTCACTTGCTTATGGTATAGTCGAGAATGGTCAATCCTCAACTCTGAACGTAACGATTACAAATTCTTCTAATTCAACAGAAACATATAGTGGAAATATTACTATTATTGGTTCAGGTTTTTCAATTACTACTGGTGGTGGAACTTATAGTCTCTCTCCTGGAAAATCAAGAATCGTAACTGTCAGATTTTCACCATTATCGAATACCTCTTATACGGGAACTCTCACAATTACGCATAATGCTTCAAATACGTCAAGCCCGATCAACGTACCGCTTACCGGGAATACACAGACTACAATAAATATGCAGATAACTCCAACATCAATTGATTTCGGTACTATAATGCTTGGTGAATCATCAGAGGAGAATATTGTCATTCAGAATCTATCAAGTTCGAGCGGGGCGCTAAACGGTAGTGTAAGTCTGAGTGCCTCAGGATTCTCAATCACAACTGGAAGTGGTTCATTTAGTCTTGCACCAGGTGAATCAAAATCAGTAAGTGTAAAATTTTCTGCGTACTCAAGAGGATCATATTCAGGAGCGGTACGGATATCGCATAATGCGACAAATATTTCAAATCCTGTTTTTGTCTCGATAAAGGGATACTTGATGATTGCTCTAAATTTATCAGTGAATCCTGCCTCCCTTAATTTTGGTTCTGTCCCGGTTGGTCAAGCTTCAGATCAAACTCTGACTATAGATAATTCATCTGGGTCGACCGGGAGTATAAGTGGTAATATTAGTATTAGCGGTAGAGGTTTTTCAATTCAAAGCAATGGTGGGTTGTTTAATCTTTCCGTCGGGCAATCTCGGTCTTTAACTGTTAGATTTCTACCGTCGTCGAGTGGAAATTTTTCTGGATCTGTACTGATCTATCACAATGCAACCAATATCTCAAGTCCGATCATTATACATTTGAGTGGAAGTGGACAGTTATCGACCAGCGGTGGCATTTATATCACACCAAGTTCACTAAGTTATGGAACGTTGACGATGGGTCAATCAGCTGATCAATATTTTACGATCAGTAATCTTTCTACATCATCCGAGGTTATCACCGGTACGGTTATTCCCGGTACCAGCGGTGGCGGATTTTCTATCATCAGCGGTGGAGGAGTGTACAGTCTCCCTCCGGGCCAATCTAAGACGGTAATAATAAGGTTTTCGCCATTAATGGTTGGTATTCATGCAGGTGCGGCAGATGTTTATCATAACGCACAAAATACTACAAATCCTTTTTCGGTTTTATTGCAAGGATTTGGTAAGTAGAATAGATATTATTTTATTCTGAAAAATTCAATTCGTCTATTTTTTTGACGATTCTCGGGAGTTTCATTTGATACTAAAGGTCTATCGAAACCAAAACCCTTTATAGCTATTCTATTTTCCGCAATTCCTCTCTGGATTAGATAATCTTTAACGGAAGAAGCGCGTGATAATGAAAGTTTCATGTTGTATCCCCGTTTTCCAACATTGTCAGTATGACCATGAATTTCCACAATTATATCAGGATTTTGCTGGAGGGTGTTAAATGCTTTTTCAAGAATCGCAGCTGATCCGGGTGAAATTTCAGCACTGCCGGTTTTAAATACAATACCTTCTAGAACTATTGATTTCCCGACTTCTATTTTAAATTCTTCCTTGCGAGCAATATCATCAGAAGGATCGAGTGGATTAGTCCGGCGGAAAACTTCAAAACCGTCCTTGACACTGCCGTGATCTGTGTCTGGATCGAGAGGATTGGTCTTATACCAATTGACTTCAGCGCCATCACTTAATCCATCTCCGTCTGTATCACCGTTGAGTGGATTTGTTTTATGCTTTATTACTTCGTCTCCATCGTGCAAACTATCATTATCAGTGTCAACCCTTAGAGGATCGGTATAATATTTTAACACCTCATCTCCATCATTTAATCCATCTCCATCGGTGTCAGCTTTCGAGGGATCGGTGCGATACTTTGTCGATTCTTCATCGTCTGTGAGTCGATCTCCGTCAGTATCTTTTCCAATCGGTTTATATATATGTTTCTCACCTATATTTGGAGCAACTCTCGAGATGTTGAACAAAATACCTGCTTGAAGGGAAATCCCGTAGGATTTTGCTGTGGGGATTTTAGTATTACTGTATACATCGCTAATGCCACGCGAGTAACGAAGATCAAAAAATAGATCTGTCTTATCAGCAAGTTTGTACTCGACACCGGTACCGATATTAAGTGTGATATCAAGTGAATTTACATCCCGTATAATATCAAGCGAGCTTGTATTGGGCTTATCGAGGACATGAGTACCGGGTGCATCGATTTTAGATGAACCATTCACGCTGAATCCGGGACCGAAAAGAAGATAGGGTTTAAATTCAAGAGTATAGTCGAATTTTTTCTTAAGGAAGATAGGAAAATCGAAATAATTCAGTTTAAAGATTGCATCCGTGGTACCAATAGGTGTCGGACCGATGCTCGTAATGGGAATATTCTTAAACTTTGTACCCTTTTGTATGTATTTAGGTTCAAAATAGATAGACCAAAAACCAGTAAAACCGATATCAATAACACCACCGAAAATAAATCCACTGCGATAGGTCTTTGGATTTTCAGGATACCAATATGTACGTGAGGAGAACGTTTGGTTAGCAAAATTTATTCCCGTGATCAAACCAAGCCGAAAAGGGACCTGGGCCTTCGCGTTATTATTGGGTGTGACTAAAATAAAAGTACTTATCACTAACATCATAAATGACATTCTCATTACAACTCAATCCTTTCTAAGGAGTGAAACTTTTACAC
>JASEHD010000103.1 GCA_030019075.1 Bacteroidota bacterium | reverse complement strand
ACCTTATCACCCGAGCAGGCAATTGTAGTCGAGCTACCGAAAGATTATCATCTATCCCAAAATTATCCAAATCCGTTTAATCCGGTTACACGAATCGAATATTCTCTACCTGTGGATGCACATGTAACGTTGAAGGTGTACGATATCCTCGGACGTGAACTTGCAACTCTTGTAAACGAAATGCAAGAGTCAGGATACAAGTCTGTATTGTTTAACTCTGAGAATTTATCGAGTGGTTTGTACATATATAAACTAACCGCAGGTGCTTCGACTGGCTTAGCATTTACAGATATTAAGAAGATGATACTAATCAAGTAATCCTAAGCATCCACTCGATAAACAAAAAAGCCGATCAAACACATTGATCGGCTTTCTTATTTGAATATCAGCGATTACATATTTTTTATTATTTCATCACCGAATTCCGAGCATTTCACTTCTTTGGCGCCTTCCATCAAACGTGCAAAATCATAAGTTACAACTTTGGACTTGATGGTCGCGTTCAATCCTTTAATAATGAGGTCAGCCGCTTCACTCCACCCCATGTACCGAAGCATCATCTCACCGCTAAGAACAACCGATCCGGGATTGACTTTATCGAGATTTGCATACTTTGGTGCGGTACCGTGTGTTGCCTCAAAAACTGCATGACCACTCACATAATTGATATTTCCACCCGGTGCTATACCTATACCTCCTACCTGAGCTGCAAGTGCATCGCTGAGATAATCACCATTCAGGTTTAGCGTAGCAATTACATCAAAATCTTCAGGACGTGTCAAAACTTGCTGTAAAGTTATATCGGCAATTGCATCCTTGATTAAAATTTTCCCTGATGCAAGTGCAGCTTTCTGCTCAGCATTGGCGGCACTTTCATCTTTGTCCTTCTTCGTACGCTCCCATTGCATCCATGTATAAACTTTATTCCCAAATTCTCTTTCCGCTAATGCATACCCCCAATCACGGAATGCACCTTCAGTAAACTTCATAATATTACCTTTATGAACGAACGTTACAGATTTTCGTTTCTGATTAATCGCATACTGAATGGCTGCACGAATCAGACGTTCAGAACCATAGGTCGAAACAGGTTTTAAACCAATGCCAACTTTCACTGAAGTATCACCCTGAGTTTGTCCTATCATTTTTAGCCAATCGTTAATTTTACTGTCGGTTCCGAAACGAATCTTTTTAAACATATCCGGATATTCTTTCGAAACGAAATCGAGGAACTTTTGGGATTCTGGTGAGCCGGCTGTAAACTCGATCCCGGCATAAATATCTTCAGTATTTTCACGAAAGATAACCATGTCCACGAGATCAGGTCGTTTAACTGGTGATGGAACACCCACAAACCATCGGACAGGACGCAAACAAACATATAAATCTAATAACTGTCGGAGCGCGACGTTGAGGGAGCGAATTCCACCACCAATTGGTGTTGTAAGCGGACCTTTAATTCCGATGAGATAATCTCTAAACGCCTGGACAGTTTCATCGGGCAGCCATGTATTAAATTGCTTAAACGATTTTTCTCCGGCATATACTTCCATCCAAGCAATCTTACGTTTCCCGCCGTATGCTTTTTGAACAGCACCATCGAAGACGCGCTGCGATGCCCTCCAAATATCTGGACCTGTGCCATCACCCTCGATGAATGGAATTATCGGCTGGTCAGGAACGCTTAGTTGTCCCCCACGAATTGTGATCTTGCCACCAAATGATGGTGGTTGTAATGTTGTTGTTGGCATGATTTAATCCTCTAAATGTTAAATGTGTTTGATTATACAAAGGTAATATTCTTGGCAAAAATCATTTATTATATACCAAATATTTCGTAGAAAGTCAAAGGTAGAATATGTTTGATAAAGATATCACTCAGAATAATAAGTAATTATCGAAAAGATGTCATAACCCGTTAGCTTTTTTTGACCGTTGAGAAATGCAAGCTCGATCAGAAAAGCAATACCAACAATTTCTCCTCCCAATTTTTCTACGAGTTTGCAGGTTGCTTGAACAGTCCCCCCAGTTGCTAATAAATCATCGACAATCAGAACCTTTTCCCCCTTATTAACTGCATCTATATGAATTTCAAGCGAATCTGTTCCATACTCGAGTTGATATTCTTCACGTAAAGTTTGAGCTGGAAGTTTTTTTGGTTTCCTGACCGGCACAAAACCGGCACCAATTCGATAAGCAAGTACGCTCCCGAAAATAAATCCACGCGATTCAACACTTACTATTTTATCAATCTTCATTGTTTTATATCGGTCGAAAAGTATTTCCACCGTTTTCTGAAATGCCTCCTTGTCTTTAAGGAGGGTGGTAATGTCTCTGAAGATGATTCCCTTCTTTGGAAAATCAGGGACGCTGCGGATATACTTCCGAAGGTCATCAAGTGGAGTTACCATTCTAACTTTTCCTTCTTTAAAAATGAATCAACACCTTTTTTGAAATCCTCAGTCTTTCTAACAAGTGCATTTAGGTTCGCAGCATACTCCATTGCATCCTTCATATTCATTTCATTAAATTTATTAAACAAATCTTTGGTCAATGTAAGAGAAGACGGGCTTGTTGTTTTAGCAAGTTTTTCTGCAAATTCGTTCACTCCCGCCTTTAGTAAATCATCTGCAACTACCTCTGTAACAAGTCCTTTAGTTTTTGCTGTCGATGCATCAAGAATATCACCCCGCAATGCAAATTCTTTTGCTGCTCCCTCCCCCATCCGTTTGATTAAATAAACAAGAATAATTGCCGGCACGAATCCAAGTCGAACCTCCGGAACACCCAGCTTGGCGTTTTCTTTTCCTGCAAAAACAAAATCACATGCCGCAGCAATACCACAGCCGCCTCCGAGCGCTACACCATTTACCATAGCGATTACGGGTTTTCTTAAAGTTTGTATAAGCTGCAGCATCTTCATTAAATTGTGTGCATCTTCAAGATTTTCTTCTTGCCCCATTTGTGAGAATTTTTGAAGATAATCCAAGT
Organism: Bacteroidota bacterium; assembly: GCA_030019075.1. Lineage (GTDB taxonomy): Bacteria > Bacteroidota > Ignavibacteria > UBA10030 > SZUA-254 > JASEHD01. The sequence goes on along the minus strand of JASEHD010000103.1, from coordinate 8,583 downwards.
CCATCCCCGCACAAAACGATGATCCTGCACCTGTGATCACAACGATCCGGGATTGAGTATTGCGATTGACTGACATTAAGACATCAGTCAATTCCTTAATCATCACATCATCGAGCACATTGCGGCGGTCAGGTCGGTTCAATGTAATTGTTGCAATTCGGTTTTCAGTCGTATATGTAAGTGATGTATAATTCATATCATATCTTTAAATTATTTCAGTGCAGCGTTGCGAAGATTACGCACAGCATGGGAAATATTCTTTTTTGAAAAGATCGAATAGCCAGCAACTAAAACAGTTGCACCCGATTTCACTAATTTAGAAGCATTTGTCTCATCAACTCCTCCATCAACTTCGAGTTCTATTTTCTTTCCAATCGTTTTTATCATTAATGCTATTTCTTGAATTTTACGGATGGAAGATTCGATGAATTTCTGCCCACCAAAACCCGGATTTACAGACATCACCAGTACCTGATCAACATATGAGAGAATCTCCTTTAATGATGATGCAGGTGTGGCTGGATTCAAACTTACTCCCGCTTTCATTCCAAGTTTTTTTATGTGTTGCACAGTACGGTGAAGATGTTTACATGCTTCAACATGGACTGTAAGCCGATTCACTCCTGCAATTTTAAACGCTTCAACATATCTATCAGGATGCTCGATCATTAAGTGTGCATCAAGCGGAATTTTGGTTATTCTGCTAATTGCTTTAACAATCGGAGGACCGAAAGTAAGATTTGGAACAAAATGTCCGTCCATGATATCTAAATGAATCCAGTCTGCTCCACCTTTCTCGAGATCCTTAATTTGTTTCATCAAATTGCTAAAATCGGCAGAAAGGATTGAGGGAGCAATTTTAATCATTTTATTCATTCGACTAATTTTCAAAAATATCTTTTTTCTTAACCGCACCCTGAATAATAATCAGATCAATCGCCTGACCAGCGATAACCATTTCTCCACTACGTGGATATTGATCTACTATCGTATTCGGTAAAAGATCGGATGAAGGAATATATGTTGCATTGCCAAGCTTTAAACCCATGGCGTTCAAAATTTTCGTTGCTTCTGCTAATGTTTTCCCTGTAACATCCGGCACACTGACCTTTTCAGTCATGGGACCTTTACTCTCAACAATAGAGATGTAAACATCACGTTTCACTTTTGTGCCGGGAGGTATCTTTTGATCGATGACAGTATTATGGGGAAATTCATCAGAGTATTGATACTCGACCGCTCCAAGTTTTAATCCTTCCCTTTCCAATTGAAATTTCGCATCACGAACTGTTCTGCCTCTCAGATCTGGAACAGACACTTTCAATTCACCACCACTTACAGTTAGGTAAACCCGCCGACCCTGTTTCACCTTAGAGCCATCGAATGGATTCTGGATGATGACAATTCCTTCAGGATGTTCACGATCAAGCCGAGCATCTCCTTTTATTGGCTCAAATCCTAAGGAATCCAATAAACTTTTTGCATCCTCGAATTTTAATCCGACAACGGATGGGACAACTATCACACCACCAGCGTTAACATACCAGGGCATAAGTAGATCATTAAAAATAAAAAAGAGCACAAGAAGTGATGCAAGCACAAGAAATACTTTCTTAGCTCTCGAAGATTTTATATATTTTTTAAAATTCCGTTTCATATCTATTTCGGGATGCAGAAGAATATAGGAAATAGTTTCTTGAACTTCAACTTTTGCTTCTCATTATCTATTTTTCTATATTTTTGTACATAAAAAAGTAAGGCAGTCTGTGAAGTACAAAGAACTAATTCGAGCAGCAGAGCAAGCAAAGAAAAATTCATTTTCACCATATTCAAAACTCCGGGTCGGTGCAGCAGTTTTAACAAAATCTGGTAAACTGTTTACTGGATGTAACATTGAGAGCAGTTCTTATAGTCTAACCATATGTGCAGAGAGAACCGCGATCTTCAAAGCAGTATCCGAAGGATATCGGGAATTTATAGCTATCTCGATTGTATCAGATTTAAAAGAATATATTCCGCCCTGCGGAGCATGCCGGCAAGTTTTGTTTGACCTTGCTGGCGATATTGACGTGATACTCTTAAATGGAAAAAAAGAAATTAAAATTTCGAAGCTGAGTTCTTATCTTCCAATGCCGTTTAATAACTCATTCTTAAAAAATAAATAAAATATTTTTCGATGGAAGTCGTAACCCTTCATAACATGCCTCAACAAACCGGATGGATCGAGGTAATATGCGGATGTATGTACAGCGGGAAAACAGAAGAGCTAATCCGGCGTCTTCGCCGCGCTCAAATTGCCAAACAAAATGTCGTTATCTTTAAACCAGCCATTGACACCCGTTACAGCAACGATCATATTGTATCGCATAATACTCAATCTTTATCTTCGACAGTAGTAAAAAATCCACAAGAAATACTTGGATTATCTAAAGACGCTCAGGTAATCGGAATAGACGAAGCCCAATTTTTTTCTGCTGATATTACCCAGATAGCTGAAACATTAGCTAATCAAGGAAAGCGTGTGATCATCGCTGGTCTCGACCAAGATTACCGTGGAATACCCTTTGAACCAGTCCCCCAGCTTCTCGCAATCGCTGAATACATAACAAAAACATTAGCTATCTGTGTTGTTTGCGGAAATCCAGCCGACCGAACACAAAGAATTACTTCTCAGAAAGATCGCGTAGTAGTCGGGGCAAAAGATGTTTATGAGGCAAGATGCCGCCGTTGTCACCAAGTACCAACTGAATAAAACAGAGGACCCCCCGTTGGATATATCTTCTATTTTCCGAGGCATCATAGGTGTAGTTACAATACTCGGAATCGCTTTTCTTTTTTCAAATAATAAAAAAAGAATTAATTGGCGATTAGTAGGCATGGGGCTGCTGATACAACTCACCCTCGCTATCTTCATAATTAAAAGCCAATATCTTTCGGATATTTTCGCACCATTAGGTTTACCCAAACTTATTATTGAATGGTTAGGGGGAGCAATTGTAGCATTGCTCGGTTTTACAATAGAAGGAGCAAAATTTGTATTCGGAAACTTAGCAGTAAACAGTGGCCCTGAAAGTTTAGGATTCTTTTTCGCTTTCCAAGTTCTTCCAACAATAATATTTGTATCTTCTCTGACTTCAGTTTTATACTATCTCGGAATTTTACAACGAATTGTTCAAGGCATGGCTTGGGTGATGCTCAGATTAATGGGAACAAGCGGCGCCGAATCACTCTCGAATTCTGCAAATATTTTCGTGGGACAAACAGAAGCCCCACTCCTGATAAGACCCTACATCAGTAAGATGACGCAATCTGAGTTATACACGATCATGGTTGGTGGTATGGCGACAATAGCGGGTGGTGTAATGGCAGCATATATACAAATGCTTGGACATTCTTATGCGGAGGCACATAACCTGGACTTATCCACAGCACAGTTAAATTTCGCTATTCAACTTTTGGCAGCAAGCACAATGGCTGCTCCGGCAGGATTGGCGATTTCTAAAATCATTTTCCCGGAGGTTGAAGAACCGCTCACGAAAGGAACAGTCAAAGTTAAAGTCGAGAAACAAGCTAAGAACGTAATCGAAGCGGCTGCAGGTGGAGCTTCGGATGGGTTACATCTTGCATTGAATGTGGGAGCTATGTTAATTGCTTTCATTGCCTTAATAGCTTTAGTTAATTACATTTTAACAGCAATTGGAGGTGTTGGCGGAATCAATGAATATTTTATTTCAACATTCAACCAACCACTCAGCTTACAATTAATCTTTGGAATCATTCTTCAATTCTTAGCTTTTTCAATCGGGGTTCCATGGGCAGATTCTTTACATTTTGGAAGTTTGATAGGAACTAAAGTTGTTTTGAACGAATTCGTTGCATATTTAGATTTAGCGAGAATGGTGAAAGATGGTATTCTAAGTCAGAAAGCAATTTACATGGCAACTTTTGCTCTTTGTGGGTTTGCAAACTTTGCATCCATCGCAATTCAAATCGGCGGTATTTCGCCGATGGCACCCGAGCGGAGGAAAGACCTCGCTTCCTTGGGTTTAAGAGCAGTATTAGGAGGTACATTAGCGACGTTGATGACAGCCACCATCGCGGGAATATTACTTGGATAAATCTGTAAGATTTATAAAATCAAAGACTAAATTCAGACCTAAGATTGCTGTAATTCTCGGGTCTGGTTTAGGTGATTTTGCAGAAACACTTTCTGATAAGAAAATAATAGGGACATCATCCATACCGAATTATCCTCGATCAACCGTTGTTGGCCACAAGGGCAAAATCATTTTTGGGAAGTTAGGAAAAATCCAGCTTATGGTGTTTCAAGGACGGGTTCATTATTATGAAACTGGCTCAATTGAAACAATACTGTATCCAATCAGAATTGCACATGCACTTGGGATTAAGATACTCTTAGTAACAAACGCAGCGGGTGGGGTGAACAGCACATTCAAACCGGGGGATATCATGTTAATTGAAGATCAGATCAACCTGACATTTGAAAATCCATTAAAAGGAATAGCTCCACCGATTCATCATACACAACTATATGAACCATCACTACAGAATTTAATCCGAAACGTTGCCAAAAAGAAAAAGATTGCGTTAAGGTCTGGCATTTATTGTGGAATAAAAGGACCAAGCTATGAAACCGCCGCGGAAATCAAAATGATTCGCAATTTTGGCGCCGATGCAGTGGGAATGTCGACTGTTAACGAGGTATCCTTAGCAGTTTCTTTAGGTATTAAAGTCGCCGGACTTTCTTGTATCACGAATTTATCAACTGGAATCCTAAACCAAAAATTATCTCATCAAGAAGTAACCGAAGTTGCTAATATGGTTAAACATGTATTTAGCGAGCTGATTGCGGGATTCATTCAGAAAATTGGTAAAGTATATTTATTAACCTTTCAATAATATGACTACTACACAATGGATTAATTTCACCGAATTTCCTCTCTCCGAGGAAGGATTCTCCCGACTTTACCGGGATTATATAAACGACTTTCAAAAGTTGCAGCGATACTACGAAACGGACTTTCATTCACTTGAAAACATCAGAAAATATGCTGAACGCTTGAGGCATAAATACACACATAGACAAGAAATTGTCGAAGTATTACGTGAACAAAATCAACAATACGGTGCTTCCGATGCGACTCTTGAAAATATTCGACTGCTTTCAAATGATAACACATTCGCAGTCGTTACAGGTCAACAAGTTGGAATTCTTACAGGTCCGCTTTACACCATTTATAAAGCTATAACCACTATTCAGCTTGTAAAAGTGTTGAATGCCACATACCCTGAGTATAAATTCGTACCTATATTTTGGCTGGAAGGCGAAGACCATGATTTGACTGAAGCAGCAAAGGCAGGTTTCATTAATGCTGAGCATTTAATAACAGAAATTGAATATCTAATGGCTGGAAAACAGACTCAAAAGAATGTCGGGGCTGTTGGTGAAATTATTTTTGACGATAACCTGAATGTCTTTCTATCCACCCTCCATAAAACGCTCGTAAACACAGAATTCAAAGAACAATTATTTGGAGTAATTAAGAATTCGTATCAACCTCAAACAACTTTTAACAAAGCATTTGTATCTTTGATGAATAACTTCTTCTATCATGAGGGATTTATTTTCATCTCCTCGAATGATAAACGATTGAAGCATCTTCTATCCCCTATATTTCAAAAAGAGCTTTTGGAGTTCCCGCGTGTTTCACAGATTATCATCGAACAGAGTGCTGAACTTGAAGAAAGATACCATGCACAGATTAAAACAAAAGCACTTAATCTGTTTTATTTCCATAAAGGTGGTAGATATTTCATTGAACCTCGCGAGAATGATTTCAGCTTGAAAGGTACCCGGCATACTATATCAAAAGAAGAAATGCTCCGAACAGCGATTGAGAATCCAGAACTTTTCAGTCCAAATGTTGCTCTTCGTCCAATCTGCCAAGATACACTTTTACCTACGCTTGTTTACGTTGCAGGACCATCAGAGATCGCATACTTTGCACAGCTCAAGAAGGTCTATCAATATTTCGATCTAACAATGCCGATGATATACCCGCGGGCAAGCGTTACACTCATTGAAGAAAAGTTCGTGCGTATATTGGAAAAATATCAGTTAAATATCTCAGACATCTACAAAGATTTTCAACACATCCGGAAGAAAGTTATTGAACTTGTTTCCGAGGTAAATATAGACGATATGTTCAACGAAGCGAGACAGTCTATCAACGACCAGTTGAATGAAATGAAATTCGGTATAAATTATATTGATTCAACACTGATCGGTTCATTAGAAAATACGCGACAAAAAATTGAACAAAACCTGCTTCAGCTTAAAGAAAAAATCACTGAGGGGCAGCAGCGAAAACATGAGGTCGCACTCCGACAAGTTGAGAAATTAGCAAATCACATCTATCCAAAAAATAACTTCCAGGAAAGAGAACTGAACATTATTTATTTCCTAAACAAGCACGGATTGAATCTTGTGCGAGATTTGATGAATGAAATAAAGATTGATCAGTTTAAGCATCAAATAATAAGTCTCTAAAGCTGCCCTACCAAAATTGGATTAAAATCAGATCAATCGCCATGTTAGGTTTTTACCACAATCTGAAGAAACATGGCAATTTTCACTTCAATTACCACATTTTATAGTTTATGTAGCAGAAAATGCTACAAAAAAATCACATTTTATGCTATACCTTTAATCTCATCAATAGATTATATTACGAGGGATGATGAATTTGAGATTTTAATATCATAAGTTGATTATTTATATTACATAAGAAAGAGATTATAGTGACGTAATGATAAGGGTTGCTTATATATTGTTAATAATCGTTACTCTATTATCAGGGTGTGTTTACTTTTCCAGCAATCAATACGATATTATTACTAGTCGATCATCAACCGAATGGGATTACCGTGACGCTTTAACAGTCATTGCTGCCTCAATGACACATAACTTTATTGATAACCGCACGAACATCAAGGTTATTGCAACTCCTTACTATCCATCGGTCAACCTTGCGATCCAGCGTAATGCTCAATTAGTAAATCATTGGACAGAAGAGGAATTTCGTTTTAATACCGATATGCTCCTTCGTGATAATGTTGGTATGTACATCGATTGGGAGACTAATAGATTTGTAGATTCAAGGGGAAATTATTTCCGCGATAAACTCCAAATAGATTCTTTAATGTTTTTAATTACTATTCAGAATAAAGCATGGCCCTGCAATTCGATGGTTATGGCCAACGTCAGAGGTGTTGTTCAAATGATGGTGCCTCTTATAAGTTTTGAGCAATGTTATATTCCTGATATTTCTAATCTCGAAGAACGGATATTTCCGGTGAATGAAAAGAATAAATTCATCAAACCAAAGTATGTATGGGGAAAAATAAAGAATCATTTAACGATGTCAGAAAGAATCTTTGCAATGTTTCATTTTTCTAAAAGGGATGGGAATTCACAAGAGGGCAACTACCACTTCCTTCACGGCTCGGAGAAAATGTACCTTATAATTAAAGGATTTGAGATGGATATTAAGTTAACTTTTCCGCTTTCAATGATGAGGTAATGGCTAAAATTTTAATGTATCGAAATTCCAGACACATTATGATTTTATTCTTGATCATAATACCTTTAATGTTTGCGTTCAGTCAACAAGATAAACGATCAATTATTACGGGTAGATTACTTGACGAAGAAACAAACCAACCACTTGAGAATGTAATTATTTTTCTATCTAATACTCCAATTGGAACCTCATCGGGAATCGACGGTACATTTAGAATTGCCAACATTCCTATCGGAACTTATGAATTAGTTTTTTCGCGGATTGGTTATGAGCGGCAGATTATCCCTCTCCAAATAGTAAAGGATGATTCTCTCTACTTTGAGATAAAATCTAAACCACAACCTGTTCGCACAAAGGAAGTAGAAATTCTTGGCGAACGACTTGAAGAGGCGAAACCGTATCTTAATTTATTCTTTCCGCAGGAAATGCCAGGTGTTTATTGTATCTATGGTAAGATTTCATCCATACCGATTGGGATACTATTTACTGACAGCGCCTTCTATATGTACTCGATTGAAACCACCGTCATCGACAGCCAGAAGTACATACAACTGTGGCTTCTTTATAAAAACCTATCTGAGACTCCTTACGATATTAATCCTATGAAGTATTTGCGTTTGCACGTGAAAGGGAAGACACTTACGGCTCAGGAAATCCCGCCTTCTTTCCCGGCGATCATTATACCAGCACTTGATACACAAAAAATTGTAAGCAGGATTTTGGAAACATTTGGAGTTACATTGGAAGCACTTGCAACCAAACAGAGCGTTTTTGAATGGGAACTTCATCATTCCGACTTATTATTTACAATGAGCCCGCGACCTGCAATCCTTAGACCTTCTAAGTTTAATCCTGCACGAGAAGGATCCTTGTCGGCAACATTATACAACATTTTTCAAAATAGCGTCAATGTTGGAATCATGCAAAGGTACTTGGTTTTCCCCGAAAACAGCATTAATGGTTACATTTATTTCCCATT
>JASEHD010000102.1 GCA_030019075.1 Bacteroidota bacterium | reverse complement strand
TGAGTTCCATTTTTTGATTGGACTCACCGAGTGTTAATACATCTCTGTACGTTATTTTTAATTCATCAACCAATTGTGTCATAAAGAGCTAAGAACCAAGAGCAATGAGTACTTACATCCTAAATCAATAATATTATTTCTTGCTTTTTACGGCTTTCTTATCTTTCGCTGTTTTTTTCTTGGTTGTGCTTTTTATTGGAGTTGTCATTTTTTTACCGCAGCATGGTGCCATAATATTTTGTCCTATACGAGTTTTAGAATATTTTTGTTTTTAATAATGAAATACGTTGTTCGTGATTTTCAATAACCTTATCTCAATAATATCATCTTCTTCAATTGGTGGTACTGTCCTTCATTGACAACGATCCTGTAGAAATATACGCCAGAGGCGTATCCGCCTTTGGAGGAAATTCCTGATGCGATAGAGCTTGCATCGAAGATGATTTCCTGACTGCCTTCATCCATCTCAGCATTATCAAGGAGTTTGCCAATCTCTCTGCCGAGGATATCATAAATCGTCAGGGTTACAACCGACGGCTCGGGGAGATCGAACGTAATAGTTGTAGTCGGGTTAAACGGGTTTGGATAATTTTGATGCATTTCAAAACGTTCAGGGATTATATCGATCGAGCCGGGTTCAAATGCGAGCGGTTCTACTAATGGAGCTATTGCCTCTTTCAGATACCAGATACTATCGAATGGCTCGACGCCGGTAACAACTAACGGTTGTTTGCAAACTATCTTTATTGAATCGACAAAAGCGTTATTGAGCCGGGTAAGCACGGTATCTAACTGCTGCCAATCGACAGATGGATACTTCCACCAGTACGTCATGTAATTATCAGCAACAGCGGCTATCTGGCGTAATGTTTTATTACGATATGGGTTTAGGAGATTACCGTCATCATAACGCACATCGCCAAAGGTAGGTGGTGTTATCTCGGCATCACTCGCACCGATATTGATTTTTAATGCAATCAGCTCAGCGGCAAGCTTGTTATCATGCTTTTCTTTTTTAGGATTTTTCTTTTCACCAGCAAAAACCTTATCGCCATAAATATCAAAACCGCGCGGTACTCCGGCATCCGGGAGATAAGCTGTAACCGCTTTTCCTTTTTCGAATCGCATCCAACCATATACTGCGGCACTATCCGGACGTTTGTTACCCACCACTAAACCACCGGGGTAGCCAGCATATCCTTTTTTAATTTTAGGATATGCTAACTTCATTACTTCTTCAGCGATATTACCGCCGTTTGGTTTCAGTGTAGTTTTTATACCGACTGCTTTAATAGCTAAGCTATCTTGTGTAAAAGTGCGATATCTTATTTTATCACTATCTACATATTTAATTGTAAGGATTTCCGAACCTTTTAACTTTTTACTGGTACCCGTTACATAAACTGCACCTGATGAAGATAATAATCCAGAAGGAACATCATCACTGTTTGCAATTCCATTATAACGCACAGCCATACTCAGCTTACCATTGGTACCATTGTATTCGAGCAGTACAAAATCTCGTCCTACACCTGATCCAACACTTGAACCAATGATATACGGATTTCCCCCGCCGATCATGGCAAAACCAATATCTTCGTCGTAAGCAGGTCCATTGTACCCTCTTACCCAATTACTGTCGCCACTGCCTTGATCATAACGAATTGTTACAATATCGGTGAAAGTACCTGTTTGAATACTTTTACCTGTAACATACACCCTGCTGTTACTATGCAGGGCGAGTGAATAAGCATGATCATCTCGATTAGCTATGCCATCATGTCGCGAAATCCACTTTACACCACCGTTGGATGTTAGTCCGATAGTGAGGTAATCGTAATCACCGGATGCATTTTGACTGCTGCCTGTGATGAAGATATCGTTGGTTGAAGTATTTCTAACAATTGCCCGGGCGATATCATTGCCTAAGCCCGAACCGTTATAACGCACACCCCAAACAGAATCACCTGTTGCCGGATTATATTTAATCGTAAAATAATCGTAACCTGAATCAACACTTGTTCCCGTAACAAAAAGGTCTGTATACCGATTAAGAACCATCCCGAGCGCACTATCGACTCCATTCATATTGGAATTATTATACCGCTTTTCCCATATCAAATCGCCTGAAGAATTATATTTAAGCGTTGCAAAATCGAAGTCGGTGCCGCTTCCTTTACTCCAGCCCGTAACGTAAACATTCATCGAGTCGTTCACAGCAAGGGCTGAGGGTTGATCTTCTCCATTACCCGGACCATTGTATCGCACTACCCATTTTTCAATGCCGTTACTGTCGTATTTTACAGTCGCATAATCAAGCCCTGACGCACCACCGTTACTTGAACCGGTTACATATACATTTTTAGCGGTATCAACGGCGATAGCTTTCGCTTTATCAGCGCTTTTTGCCGAGTAGTTATAATATACCTCCCATATTTTTTCACCATCAGGTTTGTACTTGATAGTAACAAAATCAGAACCAGTCCCTTTGTTGGTTACCCAGCCGGTTACATAAATGAAACCGGATTTCTCAACGATACCTGCAGCACCGCTGTTGCTGTTATTCGATGTACCGGCAGCATGGGCAACCCATTGGCGAGTGTCTTGGGTATAGATATTTCCGTTTATGGTAAGAACACAAACTAATAAAATTAAAATTATTGCTTTCATGACATTTACTCCTTTAGTAAAAGTGAAGACATCATTTTAAAATAACCATTTTTTTCACAGCATTTTTTATCTCACCACCGGATCGTGGCTGAGCAATAAGCTGATAGAAATAAACACCGGAAGATAATCCGCTTGCATCGAAATCGACAACTTGCAGGTCAGCTTCTAATTCAATTTGATCAAACAAAACCGCGACCTCCTGCCCAAGTACGTTATACACTTTAAGTGTAACTTTCGACGGCTCTGGCAATAGAAATTCAATAGTTGTCAGAGGATTGAAGGGATTTGGATAATTTTGGAGGAGTGCAGAATTATCCGGCAGCTCTTGATCTTCATCCGGTTGTGTTTGAAACTCTAAGACGACAGAAGGTTCGGGATGAGTTCGTATGTATGGAACCGAGAAAGCCGGACGAACAGGGGCAATACGCAGGGAACTTGTAGAAATAGTATCAAACCCACCATCAAAAGCATTATTGATATTTTGAAGAGAAACGCCTAACTGCTTGTAATTATATTTTGTATACGAATATAGTGTTAGCGCGCTATCTACAGTCGAAACGAGATTCCTTAATTTTTTATTATTAAGTATATTGGTCGCGGTGCCTGTATCTTTAAACACAAGTTCTCCATATCCATGTGGCGTAATTCCAAGATCGCTTGCAGCGATATTGAGTTTGAGCGTCAGCAGTTCACCGGCAAGCTTGTTATTGTATCTGATATTAGTGGGATTGCGAAGAACTCTATTGAAGGGTTTATCAGTACTAATATAATCGAATGGACGGGCGGGCCAAGTTTGCGGCAACGCACGACGAACAGAGTACGAACGTGTGAAGATTTCCCACCCGTAGGTACGTAGAGGGGTCTTTTTTTCGATTCCAACAATAATACCGAGCGGAAACGCACCCCGTTTGAAAATTGAATCTCTGACATTTCCTGTATTAGGTTTGTCGATAATTCGTTTGTATGTGCCAACGAATTTCCTGGCTTTAACTGCAAAACTATCCTGTGTAAAACTCCGATAACAACCTCCGGCTGGCGATCCATTGGCGCCAATCCGATGAGCGAAAATATCATAAGAATCGGATTTTAAATGTGAATCCTGCCAGGTAATAATCGCTCCGTAGGCGCTGTCACTCGTCATCATCGGTCTGATTTGTTCGTATGGATAAGACATTATAGGAATCCCGTCTTTTGCCCACATCGATTGGCCGGACAGGTTTACAAGCTGAGTGTAGATATCGTAATCAAAGCCCCGTTTATCTTGCCAGGCAACGACTGTGTAACCACCGTGAAAAGCAATCTGAGGGTAATATTGATGACCCACTGTTTCGCAGATAGGGGTACCACCTGCTTTCCATAAAAGGACACCAGATAAATTAATCCGTTGAACATAAATATCGTAATTCGTTCCCTTCCGATTATCCTGCCAGGCAACTATCGCACCACCGCTTCGATCACTCATCATTTGGGGATCTGACTGGGCACCGGCAACTTCTGCTAACGCTACACCATTACCAACCCAACGCGTAATACCATTCATATCTATACGTTGAGCATAGATATTATCGAATGTTCGGTTTCGTCGATCTTGCCAACTAATTATTGCACCACCTGTCGTGTCTGAAACTATCTGTATATTAAATTGTGAATAAGGTGCTGTACAAATTGCATTTCCTAAATCCTGCCAAACAAATTGACCGGAGCGAAGAATTCGCTGGGCATAAATATCTGAATAACCAGTCCCTGAACGAAAATCACGCCAGGCGATTATAACACCACCTCGCCCGTCATACGTGATTTTTGGATCCATTTGATCACCTGATCCCGTAGATATATAAAGACCATTAGCGGGCCAATCACTATTTCCAGATGAATCAATATGTTGAGCATAGATAACATACCGTCCCGATCTGCGATCCTGCCACGTAACTACAACACCACCGATTCCATCGGTTGCTAATTGCGGATAATATTGATTGTCAGGTGATGTGCAAACCGGAACTCCATTGGTACTCCATCGTCTATTTCCATTGGGATCTATCCGCTGAATATATATATCATGGTTTCCACCCAACCTGTCTTCTTGCCAGACAATATATGCACCACCTTTGCCATCAGAGATAATTTGGGGAAAACATTGGAGACCAATTGATTCGGTAAGTCTTATACCATCTGGTTCCCATAAAGGTAAGCCAGCGGAATTGACTCGCTGGACGTACAATTTATCACCGAACATACCTTCCCTTCTATCCTGCCAGACTAAAATTGCACCTAATTTTTGATCGGTGGTAATTTGAATATTCCCTTGTGTGCCGATCGAAGTAACAATCGGCACAGCGGAATCCGATCGACAGGGCCAATCAGCAAAAAGATTGCCCGCGATAAAAAAAGATAGAACTATTATGTTTAGAAAAATTCTTATCAATATTCTCATGTCAAAGTGGACACTTATCGAATAATATCATCCTCGTACAAATGAGGATTACCGCATTTTAGGATTCAACCAAAAATAACATTGATCATAACGAAAACAGTTATTTAAAACCAATCTCGCTTGATCGGGAAATCATTGACATTTTTTATTTTTCTATCTTATCGTTCGTTCTTCTTTTAGTGGTTTTTTTGGATGATTCTTTATTGTGCTGGTATATATGGAATAGATATTTCTGGACTAATTATAATACTACTAAAGTATAATAATTATTTCACTTACAATCAATACTTTATCTAACAAATTAGTGAAAAAGTTGAAATTTCATGAAATAGGTAAAACACGCAGTTTTTAAGCGATTCCGTACTAAAAGGACTAAATTCCGCAGAGATTAGTATGTTTTTGCAACCCCGCGCCTAAGCGCGGAGTTATTGAAAAGCAACTGGCATCGAGGACTTTAGCCCAATTAATAAATAACTATGATTAACTATTTACTCTGATAATAAACGTGCTCTTCTTCTCGATAAAAGGAAGAAGAGCACGCGATTCAACAATCTTACTTCATCAAAACGATTTTACGAACAGAATTAAATTTCTCGCTCATCATCCTGACGAAGTAGATACCACTTGTTGCAACGGCATTATCTTCAGTCAAACCATTCCATTCTATAGTATGATAACCAGCCGTTTTCACTTCATTCACAAGTGTTTTTACTTTTCTACCAAGGATATCAAATACTACAACTTCTACAGGTGATGTATTTGGAACCGCAACAACGAATTTCGTTGAAGGATTGAATGGATTCGGGAAGTTTGCACCGAGTGAATATTGCAGTGGTAATGCTTCCCGACCCGCAGCTTCGAGTGTCAATCCTTTCAGTGGCTGCTTTATAATAAGTTTACCTTCACCAGATAATGTTTGCTGTATGTCTTCATTATCTTTAAGTAAAAATGAATTAGAGGTTGAATTCTTAATATTCCATTTTAGTGTGAGAGGGTATGAGCTTGCTTGAATATTAATTGGGTACTCTTGTGCCTTCTCAAATTTTTCGGATAATATTTCAGCATAACCACCCGATGCGAAACGGACATCCAATTGTAATTCGGGAGAAAGAGGTGGAAGCTCGAACCATGCAGAGGTTATTTGTTTCTCCGGAGATGAACCAAAGTACAACGTTTGCTCAATTCCATTTCGATCAGTGATTGTCAACGAGTTTAGCTCTTTGACGATTTCTAAAGGCGAGCGCTCTTGCTTTGCAATCACACTTGATGCACTCATGTAGAGTTTACCTGCATCGTTGATTTTTACCCAATAAGCTCTACCCGGTTTAAGTGAATCTACTGGAAGATAAGAACCGCTGTATCCAAAATAATCTGAACGCACTAAACCAGTAGGAATTTGCTGAACCGATGATGTAGCGATCTGACCTGCGATTGTTCCAATCAGATTCCAACCTTCAATGACATGCACCGTATCACTCAGACGATCTGTCCCCGTCATTTCAACAGTGTCGCTTGCCAGAAACTTCAACCAATACCCAATAGTATTTGCTAATACGGTTTGTTGTTGATAGGAAGTACCATTGTAAGAAAATGCAAAATTGCCGGCAGGGACTTCAGGGAATAACACTGTTTTAGTGTAATTCGCAACAGTATAAGGTATAGAGATCATGTTCCAGCCCGCGGATACAATGATGCTGCGAGGACCTGCACCAGAGGGTATCCAACTTGTATTTATTCTTAAACCGCCTAATATTAATGCAGGTGTAGAATTGCCCGCACCCTGGCGAAGTGCAACAAGCCCCAACGTCGTAGCATCATTACCATCTGTAGTTGTTAAATTAGCAGTTGGTTCTGTTCCATCTAAAACAGGGTTAATCCATAGCTTAACTTCATCGTCAGTAGTTGTGCCTGAATTAAATGTATATTTCACAACAATTAAATAAGTTGTGTTCAATACATATATTGAATCAGTGTACAATGGTGTAGTAGTTGTAAATTTACTAGTACCAAAAGTAATATTATCATTGGCAGCTTTTCTAAAATATACCCTTGCAAGATGACTTGTTGTACTTGTGGGCGGGCTCAAATGGAAGAAATATTCGCCGGCAGCGGTAGTCAGTGCTGACGTAACTTTAACCATAAACGATGCATAAACAGACCCAGTATTTACAGTTGGGAAACCTCTGTTCACATCTTGTCCTGTTGTGGTTAGGGTAACTGATTTACCGACCCCTGAGTGGACATATCCTGCATAAGTCAATGGATTCGCGTTTACGAGTATCGGATTCGGAACACCGCTATGTAACGACCAACCATGAGCAGTTAAAGAATCACCTGTCGTGTATTCAAAATTCTCAATAAAAGGAAATGAAGGAGTAATAGTAACAGTAGGTTGAACTGTTATTGGACTGAGCGTACCTGATGCTCCTCGGGTCTTTACTGTAAATGTGTAGGAACCAAAAGCAGACGGAGCTGTAAGATTTGAAATTGCAATAATACCAGTATCTACAAGGGTTACAGCAGTTGAATTAAGTGTAATAACCCAGGGATTGCCGCCGCTGCCATCGCCGGTTACAGATTTTGCAGCTGATGCAAAGCCCGGTCCTGAGATCGCGGCGTGGGCAGAATTTCCAGTCCAAGTCCAACTCGATGGAATTGTTACACTCATACCAGCAATTGTATTTACTCCATCACCTTTCAGGACAATTGTTTCAGTAACCGAAGTTGCACCACTAACCTGTGAAACAGGGCTTATAGTCGCCGTTCCAGATCCATCTGCTGGATTCATTCCAAGATCACCTAAATCACGAACGGCAAGTTTACGTTTTGTCTGGCCCAGCCCTATGATATCATTGCGTTGATGTACAATCCCAATAATATTTGCAGAACTCGGTATTGTTTTTCCAACTACATTTGTATTTGCATAATGAAGGAACACTGTACCTGTATCATTCGGGGCTGTTCTAAAATTATTTATTCCTCTGTTTGAAGCTGATGCAATGAAGGTTTGCCCGGCAGAATCAAAGGTTGCTGCCGTACTCAAACGCACCAATAAACCTTCATATTGTTCGGTTATATTTGTTGCATTAAGAATATTTATTGGTGTTGGGAGTGTCCCTGTTCCGATTTTAAAGAAATTCGGACTTGATGAGGACGGGGGCGAAACTTCCATACCACCATTATAACTTATAACAGTTCCTTTGACAACTATAGAATCTCCTCGCGTAAAAGCCGTTGGAGCAGTACTATTAAATATCTGCATTCCATATCCGCCGCTCTGCATGAAGAAACTTGTATATGCTATAGTATTCAGGATTCCATTCTGGACTGTCGCTATACCTGATATTGCAACGACTTGTCCTTCCATAGCAGAAATATTGCCATCGGCATCGGAATTCCCGTATCCATCAACTCCACCGGTTCTTAGATTCGATATCGGGATAAGCGTATGTGATTTTGGAGAAGATAAAATCTCTGTGAGTGTTCCACCCAATTTCGCAGTTTCGACTATCCAATTAGAATTACCGTTGTTTAAAGCTCCAACTGGATTGGGTGAAGTTAAACTCGAGATTGTTATCGTGCCAGGTGTTGTTCCGAGAGCCGCACTAAGAACAGTTATTTGGTTTCCAACAAAATTCGTACTTTTGCCAGCGAATGCACCACCTAAAGTAACATTGCCAGAATTAAAGCCCGTAAAAGCCGCCGGGACGGTTAAACGTATTTGGTCTAAGGTACCTGCAGCGGTGCCTGT
This sequence comes from Bacteroidota bacterium, assembly GCA_030019075.1. Lineage (GTDB taxonomy): Bacteria > Bacteroidota > Ignavibacteria > UBA10030 > SZUA-254 > JASEHD01. The sequence continues at coordinate 3,074 of JASEHD010000102.1, read as the reverse complement.
TACAGTTATACGTACTGTCAGACTCCCTGTACTGCGTGGAAATATTGTTGAGCCATCAAAAGTTCCTCCACTCTTATTCTCAAGTGCCGCTGTGCCATCTCCATCATTAAGAACAGTCGAAGTTCCTTGTACTTTAACATTATCAAAACGGTTATTACCGGCAGCCGTAGCACCATCAATAATAATTTTAATTTTAAAATTAACATTTTCATTTGCACTAGTTATTGATGTAAAATCAACGGTCTTGACACTCCATGTTGTCACATTTGTACCAGTAAATGTTTGAAATGTAGTGAAATTTGTTCCATCTACACTATATAAAACTTCATGGCTTGTGAAGCCTGTTGAAGTTCCCCTTGTAGCATATGTTAAAACGATATCTTTATAACCAGTTGTCGGTACAGTATAAATAAATGATTTTCCGTTATTCGTAACATTAACAGGGACTAAACAACCACCTGCTTCATCCCCTAACTCAATATTTAATGTAGAACCAGTAAACGAAATAACAGAATCGATTCCGTCGTGTGTTAATGATCCTGTTCCAGTTGTAGCTGAGATAGGAAATGACCATTGTGCTGGGAGCGTTGGTGTTCCCACATTAAAATTCCAATTGTGAATAGTTGTTTGTGTATGTAACATGCTTACCGTCCCTACAACCATCGCAAGTACAAAAAATATTTTAAAAAACGTTTTCATAAGTAACTCCTTTATAAATTATTGTTGTTAAATGAATTAATTTCCAATCAAAAATTACACTGCGTCTCTTGCACACCGTAGCTGTCCAAAAAGTAAGAATTGGTTTGTTGTAGAGCGAAATTTATTTCGCTTTAAGAATATTTTAACGAACTGAAGTTCGTTCTACAATTAAAACTGTACTTTTTGGACAGCCTCGAAAGGGATGACAATGTTCGCTTTTTACTGTCGGGACGAAAGTCCTGTTAGCACGAAAATAAAAAGGACAGGCATTAACCTGTCCTTCATATGTATTTTCGTTAATTCCGCCTCAGGGGGACTATTAACTTATTTGACTAAAAGCATTTTCTTAACACTAATAAATTTCTGTGGAATATTTTCATCACCTTCTTCGATACCCTGTGTGTTTATTTTATAGAAATACACACCGGAAGGTAAATTGCTACCATCAAATTCAATTTCATGATTGCCCGATAAAAATTCTTCCTGTTCCAAAATTGTGCTTAATTTTTGACCGAGTGCATTATAAACTTCTAAAGTTACAAATACATCCATTGGTAAATTAAATTTAATAGTTGTAATTGGATTAAATGGATTGGGGAAATTTTGACTTAATTGAAATTCTTCCGGTTGCTCAAGGATTGAGACAACACCCGATGGTTGAAATGTTAACCCGGCGATCGAATATTTAGCGAGATAGGTGTCAGGGTAATAACCCATATTAAGATATAAGAACCCGTCCTCGTTATTTAATTTTTTGGGTGCATTAATAACTCGTTCTGGAAATACAACATGACTCACATTTCCTGCTGAGTTATATACAAATAAGGATTCGCTTCCAAATGAAGTCATAGCATTTCCATTCTGGTCGCAAGTTATAAACCAGGGTTCCCTACCTTCAGAGAATTCTTTTATCCATTCGGGTTTTTTCTTATTTAAATTGTATTGCATTAAAAATGGATTGTTGAAAAATTCCCCTACACCATTAACCATTTTACCTTTCGAATGATATCCGATTAAATATGCATTCCCGGTTGAATTTACATCAAATTCTAGTATTCCTACCGCGCCATTATATTCTTCGTAAAAACATCCATCTTCAGATTTCTCAATAATTCTTCCCTTACCGTCATATCGAAATCTTTTGGATTTTCCGTTTGGTTCTATAGTTAAGAGCCGCGATTCTAAAAGGTATCGTTCTTTTGTACAATAATCATCAATTCTCCGATTGTATTTTTTTTGATAAAATTGTAACTCTGAAATCCCAGCACCAAATAGTTTGTTTGCAGAAAATTTAAAGTCGAAATATCCGCTTCCCATTTCTAAATATGAATACCCACTTTCTTTTTCACTATATTTACCAACTGTTTCCTTAAATAATTTTTTCTGAAGTAGGAGAGTTCCATTAGTTGTGCTGTATTGATATAAGTAGGTAAATTGATCAATCTTGCCAGATGAACCGCTGCTGCTTTCTCTGTATTTTTCCACGTAGGTAGAAACGAGAATCCAGATTTTACCCGAGTTGTCAACATACGGTCCTTGAAAATCTTGAAATGGGCTCGAATTTCGTAAAGATACAGGTGGTATAATTACGTTGAAGATCACTGCACCACTTGGGTTAATTTTAAGAAGCCTCATTGTCTCTTCATCTCTTATCATGAAAATTAAATTTCCGCTTCCATCCACGGCTCCTTCTCTAAAAAAGTCGGAGAGTTGATGAGTCCCCGTTATTTCACCAACTGTATTAACATAATTGATTGAATCAGTAGAACCTCTCCCACCACAAACATAGACGCCATTTCTTGAAACAAAAAGGGAATTAATTCTATGTCTCACGAAAATTATCCAGTCAATTGTGCCTGAAGAATTTAGTTTTACTAAGGAATCAGGTGCGGGATAAATTCCTTGCTGCCTAAAATATATATTGCCATTACCGTCATTTATTATGGGATATTGTATATCACCATCATATCTCCATATTTCAGTTTGTCCCCAAAGAATAGACGGTGCAATGATAAATAAAACAATAAATAAAATCAAAGTACGCATGGCAAACTCTTATAAAGTTATTAAAAAATAATTACTGCTGGATTATCGAAATTTATTAACTTATAGTAAAGTGCTTACTAAACAGGATACAGATTTGTAAGCGTATAACTTCTTGATAAATATTCTGATTCTTAAATGAACCTTGTGGATACATTTCCCAATGTGGCTTTGTAGCTTGGAACGAATTTGTAAAAATTGCGAAACGCCTCGTTCAACTATCATATCACAGTAGGTAAATGTAGTTCCTTGTCCATATGACGTTAGCTGTAAAATTAGTAACTGATGTTACGCAAAATGACAAAAATTGGTATCTTTAATGAATTAACACA
>JASEHD010000101.1 GCA_030019075.1 Bacteroidota bacterium | reverse complement strand
AGTAAAGACAACGTCATTTAACGGTGTGCATGGTAAGTAATGAGTCTTCCAGGTAACTCCGCCGTCGCTTGTTACTTTTATTACTCCGTTATAGTATGGCCGATTTGAGCCTACAACAAATCCATGTAAACTGTCGGTAAAATAAATAGCATTACCGGTAACGCCTGATGGATGTTCATTTATTTTCCAGTATTTACCGCCATCTGTTGTGCTAAGGATTATTCCCGCATCAGAAAATCGTTGGCTATATCCTACCGCCCATCCATTTTTCTTATCAACAAAATAAATATCCATAATTACAAATCGTACACCTGGCTCAATTGTTTGAGCTTGCCAGGTTACTCCTCCGTTTGTGGTCGCTAGGGTACTATCACCACCGGCAAACCCATTTAGTGAATCAAAAAAAGATAGACATCCAATTACAGGTGTTGAATATTTATTCCAATTTCTACCTCCATCTTTTGTAATCAAGATAAAATATACATATGGTGAGGGAAGTGTCACACCTATAATCCATCCATGTAATGAATCAACGAATTTAATATCACGAAACCAAACATCACCACTATCCAATTGCTTTATCCAAGTAACACCTCCATTGCTTGTATACCATGCCCTTCCAGGAAAGTTTTCGACCCACCAGCCATTAATTTTATTTAAAAACATTCCATTATATGTATTATAGTTACCTGGAGGATCAAAAACAGGGTGTACATTAACCCATTCTTGAGCATTTAGCTTACTAACTATTATGAAAATACAGACAAGAATTATCTTAAAGAGTTTTTTCATTATTTTCTTTTTCATAATCATTCCTCATTGTATTATTAACATTTTCTTTGTAATTCGACGTGCAGTTGTAATCATTGAATAGAAATATACGCCAGAGGCGCCTGCCCGTCCGTCAGGCGGGTATCCGCCTTTGGAGGACACACCGCTTGTCATTCCAGAAGCATCAAACATAACGCCGTGTTTACCGGGTTCACAATATTCATTCAACAAAGTTTTTAGCTTCCGTCCCAGGAGATCGTAAACTTCTATTGACATTAGTTCTCTTTTCGGTAAACTGAATTCTATGTATGTTTGAGTATTAAACGGGTTAGGATAATTCTGGGAGAGGGAAAATTCTTTCGGTATTTCATTTTGATGTCTAACATCAGTTGTAATATTTGCCCTTAGCAGTGTGCTATTTTCACCCGAAATATATATTACATTATCATGAGGAAGTATATTTATCTTCCTCAAATCGCTATTAATTCCAGTTATGTGCCTAGTCCACGTTGCACCACTATCTTTTGTATTCCAGATGTTTCCACCCCAGCCAACAATCCATCCTGTAATCGCATTGTAAAATTTTATATCGTAGACCGGTCCATATAATCTTTTCCAATTCCATTTTTCCCCACCATTTGTCGTTGATAGAAAAAATCCATCTGACTTCACATTATGTCCTATGCCATAAACAATATTGGTATCTATACAATCAACACCATACATTATAGCAGTAATTATCATGTTGTTACTAATAGTGTCTCCTTGAAAAAACCAGGAATAACCTCCATTAGTAGTTTTGGCTATGCTTCCTGCATCTATTACCCATGGATTATAGAGGCAAGCGACCCAACCAACATTTTTATCAGCAAAGGTAATATTCTCAACACCCGGTAGTAACGTATTGGTATCTCTTTTTTCCCAGTTATATCCTCCATTCGATGTTGACCATGTAAATTGATTGAACGCTAAACCTTCAGAAGAATCGAAGAAATAAATTGCACCGAAAGGCCAATCCAAATAAGGATTAAAGTTTGTTATTTTAATCGAATCCCATTGGATACCTCCGTTAGAAGATTTTAGTAGTGTACCACACTCCCCAAGCAACCAACACGTAAGAGAATCGATACAAAAAGCTTTCCAAAAATACTCAACACTAATCAGTTCTCGCTGCAAGAACCAATTAAATCCCCCGTCGGTTGTTCTGTATATTTTACTGTGAAGGACATTTACAGAATCGTAATAATTATCAACAGTCCAACCAATATATTTTGATGCGAATGTAGTGTAGGACAAATCAACACTTGTGTCACTGGTTGAAAATTGAGGAATGATCTTAGTCCATGTCTGGCATATAGAAAGATAGGGGAGCACCGTTATGCATATAATGAAAATGAAAATATAATTCATCTGGTTCTCTACAAATTTACTTGTAGTTCTACAACGGTGAGCAATCTCAGTAGGAAATAGTACGAATCGATTTAAATTTCTCTTAACGGCAATAGTCATCCCCTCCCCGATATTATTTATAGGGTTAATTTTTTCTTTCTCTATTTTGATATTTACCATATCATCCCTTTAAATTTATTATGAAAATATTGAGAAAGAGAGAGTGCGTGTAAAGCTAATTTCCTGCCACTCTCGGTCCCAGCAATAAGATAAGATCTTTGTGAGTTATTGTCAAGTTTTTATGAAAAACAGGCAAAATTTATTAGTATTTAAGGAAAATGATAGGTAATGAAGAAATAAGCATTATAGTGTTATTCCGAGGATGATACGGATTTCCGTTACATATGCATTTTAAGTACATAGCAAGTAAACTGAGAGGTTTTGATTTTTACACTGCATTTGAGTATGTTCATTTTAGCAATGAACATACTCAATCTCTATGCAGCACACTGATATTTCTCTTATTGGCGAATTTGGTCTTATCGATCGCATTCGCAAAATCGTTGACGTCCGCGTTGACGATTTCGCTTTACATGATAACCTAATGATGGGAATAGCAGACGATGCTGCCGTATTTCGCCCTACACCAGGGAAAGTTCAATTATTTACAACCGATGCATTTGTGGAAGGGATACATTTCGATCTTACATTTACTTCGTTCAAACATCTCGGCTGGAAAATTATTGCTGCAAACATAAGCGATATTGCTGCGATGGGTGGAATTCCGCGATACGCTGCAATCACTCTCTCGCTGCCGAAAAAAATCTCAGTCGAAATGGTTGAGGAATTATACCGGGGTGCAATATTTGTCTGTAAAAAATATTCTTGTCTTATTGTTGGCGGAGATACAACATCATCGATGGCAAGTATGGTGATATCGGTTGCGCTCACTGGTGAAGCCGATGAACGTTTTGTCCGGTATAGGAAAGATGCAAAGCCCGGAGAATACATCTGTGTTACAGGTCATCTCGGGGCATCTTTGGCAGGATTGAAAGTTTTAAAAAGGGAAAAAGAGCGGTTTGTAAAATCAAATGATTCCCCGGCTTTCAAACCAAATTTAGAGCCATACGCCTTGGCGATTGAAAAACATTTAATGCCAAAACCGCGATTGGATATCTCAAAGATTTTAAAGGAACATGTGCAAATCGGAGCAATGATTGATATAAGTGACGGACTTGCATCAGAAATTCACCACATCTGCAATAACAACGAAGTGGGTGCGATGATCCACGAACAGAACATCCCGATTGAAGCTGTTACACAGAAAATTGCCGGAGAGTTTACAGAGTCTCCTTTTGATTATTCCCTTTATGGTGGTGAAGAGTATGAGCTGCTTTTCACAATAAGTGAGGAAGAATATTCGAAGCTTGAAAAGCTAACAACCGATATAACAATAATTGGAAGAGTAACGGAAAAAGAAAAAGGAATAATTCTCGTTCGTGAACAAGGTGAGGAAGAACCGCTTCGCTTTGTAGGATGGGATCATTTTAGATATTAGTCCGCCTAAGGCGGATCAGATATTTGATTTCAGTCATAATGAAAGGAAATTTTTATGAAAACAACACGCCGTAGTTTCATCAAACAGGTAACCGGTGGTATCATCGGTACTTGGGCATTGATTTCTGTGCCGGAGACATCACGCGCCCGCTACATCATCTCTAATAATGAACAAATCTTACCAGAGGATGAGTTATTCTGGAAAGTAGTTCGTGAACAATTTCCGCTCACCCACGACCGTATCTATCTCAATAATGGCACTATGGGACCATCTCCGTTTGTTGTCCGCGAAGCAATTAAATCTGCAATTGATAACATCGATATCTCGGGTGAATATGGAGGATGGGAAGTTGCTCGCCCGAAAATTGCAAAGTTTGTAAATGTTGATGAGTCGGAAATTTCCCTTACACATAATGTTACAGAAGGAATAAATGTAGTCGCCTGGGGGTTGCCGTTAAAAAAAGGTGATGAGGTTATTCTCACAACGCACGAACACGCCGGTAACGCTCTTCCATGGCTCAATCGTGCTAAGTACGATGGAATCGTGATTAAAACATTGAAACCTGCACAAAGCGCTGATGAGAATCTTAATCGAATCAACGATCTAATCACGAAGAGAACACGAGCAATTGCGATTCCACACATTACGTGTACGATAGGACAAATTTTCCCGGCAAAAGAAATCTCGAAACTTGGTCATGATAAAAATTTATGGGTTTTCTTCGATGGTGCTCATGGACCAGGAATGACAATGCTCGACCTGAAAGATATGGACTGCGACTTCTACGCCACTTGCTGCCATAAATGGATGTGCGGACCGAAAGGAACAGGCTTTCTTTATGTTAGAAAAGAACTGCTTGATGTTCTGCAAGCGAAATGGATTGGAGGCGGCTCGGATATCGGCTGGGATATGACAATTAATCCACCTGAATTTAAAGGGTACGTTGACACGGCACACCGGTATGATTTTGCTACACAGAACGCTGCTATCTATATCGGTGTCGGCTCGGCTATTGATTTTCTTTATCATATCGGGATGGATAATATCGTTCGACGGGGTAAAGCTCTCTCAAGCTACCTGCAACAAGAATTGATGAAGATGGATGACAAGGTTGAAATGCTTACACCAACAGAAGATCAATCACGCGGTTTTATTGTTGGCTTCCGGCTTAAGAATATGCCTTATGATAAATTTGGCGAACATGCAGCGAAGAAAGGTTTTCGAATACGGCTTGTTCCGGAAAATAAATTAGATTCAATCCGTATCTCCACACATATTTATAATAGTTTTGAAGAAGTAAATAAATTTTTGGAATTGGTGAAGGAAGTCTGAACCGTGATTTGTAGGATTTAAAGATTGCCAAGATTATTTTTAATCGAAGTAATCCATTTATCAAGTGAATCATGGTTCAGACAGCTAAGGGTATAGTTATGAAATACGAAGATATCACGGAGAAGATAATCGGCAGTGCAATGAAAGTTCACTCGACACTGGGAAATGGTTTCCAAGAAGTAATCTACCAACGCTGTCTTGCAATAGAATTATCTGAAGCAGGACTGAATTTTCAACGTGAAATAGAAATGCCTATTCATTACCGATGGCAAGAAGTTGGAACACGCCGGGCTGACTTTTTGGTTGAAGACAAAATACTTGTCGAGTTAAAAGCTTTAATTGAACTTGAAGATGTCCATCTAGCACAGGCACTCAATTACCTTGAAGCATACAACTTGGAAATTGGTTTGCTGATTAACTTTGGGTCAAAGAGTTTAGAGTTTAAGAGATTACACAATAAGAAATACAAATCATGATTTTTGAGATGAAAAGATTACCAAGTTTATCGTATTATCAAAAAGCGTTCATCATCAATCTTTAATCATTCAAAATCTATCGTGAACAAACTGCGAAGGAACAACATATGAAACGTTTGCTGACAATTTTAACAACTTCCCATCTTCTCATCTTCCTTATTTTCGTGGCTTCCGTTAAATCCCAAAACAAATACCATTCGTACGATGAGATGACGAAAGCAATTAGTACCACAATTTCATCTCACAAAGATATCGCCAAAGTTGAATCTATTGGCAAGACGCTTGAGAAACGTGATATTTGGGCTGTTACGGTGGGCGGCAAAGAAACAGACAGCAAACATGCAATCCTTGTCATCGGCGGGGCAGAAGCAGACCGACTCATCGGAAGTGAGCTGTCTGTGCACTTCTTAAATTTTCTTTTGGATAACTATGGAAAAGTCGACAGCATCACACAGCTTATAAATTCAACGACATTCTATATTATCCCGCGTGTGAATCCCGATGCGAGTGAGATGTTTTTCCAAAAACCACTTTATGCGCGAACGTTCAATGCCCGTCCGACCGATGACGACAAAGATGGAGTGATTGATGAAGACGGTTACGAAGATCTGAACGGAGATGGACTTATCACAATGATGCGTGTGAAAGATAATCGAGGTGAATGGATTCCTCATCCTGATGATCCTCGTATCATGAAAAAAGCGGACCCATCAAAAGGTGAAGTTGGGTTGTTTAAACTCTATACCGAGGGAATCGATAATGATAAAGATGAACAGTGGAATGAAGATGAAACAGGCGGAGTTGATTTCAACAAAAACTTCCCGCATAATTATCAATTCTTCGGCAGAGGAGCAGGGACACATCAAATCTCTGAAGCTGAAACCCGCGCTGTCACCAATTTTTGTTTTTCACATCCCAATATCACCGTAGTCTTCACCTTTTCTTCCAACGACAATCTCATGAACCCGTGGAAAAAAGAACTAAAACAGGGAGGACAATCGCAAACCGAGCAGCGCCAACCACGACGACGAATGATGGAGGACGAAGAACAAGCACCTCGCTTTATTACGTCGGTCATGGATGGGGATGAGCAATTTTTCAGCTACATCAGCAAGCAATATCAAGAGTTTACTAAGTTAAAAAGCGCCCCGAAAAGTACAACAGGCGAAGGCGCCTTCAACGAGTGGGCTTATTATCACTTCGGCAGATGGTCGTTCGCTGCAAACCCTTGGTGGATTCCTGAAATTGAATCGAAGAAAGACACAACGGCACCTGATTCGATTAAGCAACAAAAGATGAAAGGGAAAATTCCCGAAGATAAATCTGATGAGTATGCAGATCAAATCAAAGCGCTGAAATGGCTCGATACAAATCGAATCAAGGATGGATTCATAAATTGGACAAAAATAAATCATAAAGATTTTCCGAACAACGAAGTTGAAGTTGGCGGCTTCAAGCCGTATGTCCTTACAAATCCACCTACCGACAGCATTGATGTTATAGTTAAAAAACAGAATTCTTTTTTAGCATGGCTCGGTACAAAGCTTCCGAAAATAGAAATCCGTAACGTGAAAGTTGAGCCAATTGATAACAAGGTTTTCCGTGTTACAGCAGATGTTGTAAATATCGGTTACCTGCCAACAAATAGTGCGATGGGAAATAAAGTTAGATGGCCCCGAGATGTTAAAGTAACACTCGATTTATCGGAAAACCAATCACTCGCAAGCGGTAAAGCGAAGATGGTACTCGAACCAATTAACGGAAGCGGCGGCAGACAAGAAATTTCATGGCTTATCATCTCGAAAACAGGATCATCAGTTACGATCATTGCAGAAAGCCCAATGACCGGAAAAGCTACTCAAACTATAACACTTAAATGAGGAATGACTATGATTAACAAGATTAAAATGATTGAAAAGATTGTCATAATTATTGGATTCATTTGTATTCTTTCTTCTATTGGATATTCAAAAGCAGATAAAGAGCTTACAAAAAGCTCACTTAAAGCACTTGGCGCTCCGAACAATCCCAAAGTTGAGGTCGTATGGAATCGTTACTATGATCACAAAGAAGTCGGTGACATATGCGAAAGAATTTCCAAAGCGTATCCCAAGCTTGCAAAATTCTCAAGCATCGGAAAATCTTATGAAGGCAGAGACCTCTGGCTATTGACTGTTTCAAATTCTGATAAAGGCAGTCCGGATAAGAAGCCGGCAATGTATATCGACGGAAACATACATGGCAACGAAATCCAAGGTGGCGAAGTATCATTATACACAGCATGGTATCTCACTGAAATGTACGGACACATAGATTGGATTACCGAACTTCTTGATCAGAAAACTTTTTATGTCGTTCCTACAATAAATCCAGATGGACGCGATGCATTCATACATAAACCGAACAATGCAAACTCACCACGATCTGGTTTCGATCCGCGTGACGATGACGGCGACGGACTCATTGACGAAGACGGACCAGACGATCTCGATGGTGACGGAGAGATTACACAGATGCGTGTGAAAGATGTGAACGGACGCTGGGTAACCGATCCAGACGATCCGCGAATAATGCGAAGAGCAAAACCTGACGAACAAGGAAAATACGAATTGCTATGGTCTGAAGGAATTGATAACGATGAAGACGGGATGATCAATGAAGACGGTCCCGGCTACTACGATCCAAACCGTAATTGGCCCTGGAAATGGGCACCACAATACGTCCAATGGGGTGCCGATCAGTATCCGGTTTCTCTGCCCGAAACGAGAGCAGTTGTTGATTTCGTGTTGAAGCACGATAACATAGCTGCGTTTCAAACCTATCATAATTCCGGTGGAATGATCCTTCGGGGTCCTGGGAATAAAGATGATGTTTCTACCTACAGATGGGAAGACCTGCAAGTATATGATTTTCTTGGCAAACTGGGGGAGGAAATGTTGCCGGGTTACAAGTATCTGGTTGTTCACAAAGATTTGTATCCCGTGTATGGCGGTGAGTTGGATTGGTTCTATGCGGGTAGGGGGGCAATAACTTTTTCAAACGAGCTTTGGACTTCGTTCGATTATTTTAGAAAAAAACCTGAAGCAGAAAGTGATTGGTTCAGAAGTCAAAAGGACACTTATCGTTTCGATAAACTGCTTCTCTTTGGCGAAGGAATAGTCGATTGGAAACCATTTAATCATCCGCAATATGGCAAGATAGAAATCGGTGGGATCAAGAAAGCATGGACACGAACAGCTCCATCGTTCCTTATTGAAGAAATGTGTCATCGCAATATGGCTTTCACACTCTATCATGCCTATCACACACCACAAGTTTCTGTCGATTCAATTTATACTAAAGAACTTCCTAACGGACTGATGGAAGTCTCAGCGGTAATAAAAAATTCACGCGTAATTCCAACACATACAACACAAGATTTGCTAAACAAAATAACACGTCCTGATTGGATAAGTATTACGGGTGGAAAAATTTTAACAGGTGCAATTCTCGAAGATAGGTTTACTGGATTGGCAAATGAACAAAAACGAAATCCTGGACGATTAGAAATTAGTAATATTCCGGGAATGGGAGCAGTTTATGTTAGATGGATTGTTGAAGGTAAAGGTCCGTTTACAGTAACGGTTGATGCATCGAAGGGTGGGACGCATTCGAAAACAAGTAAGTGATTTTCAATAATCATTCACCGCAGAGACGCTCAATGAGTCGTAGACATAGGTCGCTGAGTATCTCTGTGATCTCAGCGTCTCCGTGGTGAACAAATATTTTTTAACTTTTCAATTTCTTCTTTTGTTAATGATCTAATCTCACCAGGTTTTAAACTTCCCAAAACCAATGAACCCATCTTGATACGCACTAATCGGAGTGTTGGATGCCCCACTGCTGCTGTCATTTTTCTAACCTGCCGATTTTTTCCTTCATATAACGTCAACTCTAACCATGAAGTAGGAACATTCTTGCGGAAACGAATTGGAACGGGACGCCGAGGCAAATCAGGGTCCTTGTCAAGTAAACGAATTTTTGAAGGTAATGTTTTTTCCTTCTCAATAATTATTCCCTTCCGCAACTTCTCTAAGGATTCCTCCGATGGTATTCTTTCCACCTGGATTAAGTAAGTACGCGGATGTCTGAATTTAGGATCAAGCAAAAGGTGTTTTAACTTTCCATCGTTCGATAGCAGCAGCAGCCCCTCGCTATCAGCATCTAATCTTCCAATAGAGTAGACATCTTTCGCAAGTGGTCCAAAATCTGAAAGTGTTGGCCTACCCTCCTTGTCGGTAAATTGGCTTAAAACCCCGTAAGGTTTGAAAAAAATGAAGTATTTTAACCGATTCTCTTTTTTCGTCTGTGATTGGTGAGACATAACATTAACCGTTTTTCAGAGTGATAGTTACCAACATGGGTGACTAATGGCACACTTCTTTTCGCAAATAATCATTTTATTGTTACAGAATATTTGCGAAAGATGAAAGCATGAAAGTTAAATATCGTTGGCGCATAATAACCCATGAACAGCGGGTGATTCACGAATATCTCCTGCTCAACGAAATTGAAAAACAAAAATGGTTTCACGTTATTTACCTGAAACTATGGAAATCCGTCGGTCTCATCTGTAAGCAATGATATTGGAGAAACCTATGAACTTCTTGAAAATAATATGCTTCGCTTCCGGACTCTTTCTCGTAACACTTGTTACGCGCAAACTTCAGCACAAACCCGAGTTTGTAAAGAATCCGGATAAACGTTACAACATCGATGATTTTTTAACAGACGAAGAGCTGTAACAAACAAGCTTTACTTCGTGTCTAAAATTATCGGCAAGCCATCTTTTCCGCTGCCGATAATGACAACTTTTGCATTTTGAGACTTAGCAATCTCCATTGTTGCTTCAATTCCTTTCCATCGTAATAGCTGGTCGCTGATACCTGTTGCAACAATTTTTTGAAAATCAGCAATGCCTTGTGCTTCGATTCTTTTTCTGTCGGCTTCTTGTTTCTCTTTTGTTAAAATAAATTCCATACGCTGACTTTCTTGGTCGGCACGTTGTTTTTGTTCAATGGCTTCTGTGAGTTGAGATGGTAAGCCAACGTTGCGTAACGGTGTGGCTTCTATTATAATACCTCGAGGGGCAACGACTTTTGCTAATTCTTCCATGATTGAAACACCAAGGCGTTCACGTTCTGTAGAATATAAAGCACTCGCCTGGAAACTTGCAGTAACCGAGCGACTCATCGAACGAAATTGTGGAATAAGAACAATGCCTTCATAATCGCCGTTGGCAATCGTTTTATATACCCGAGCGGCAGAATCTGGGTTTAATCTATATAAAGCACTGATCTCCAACCCGATCGTCAAACCCTCTCTTGAAAGAACCTGCATAGCTTCTTTGTGTTCTTTTGTTTGAATAGAGTACTTATGAATCTTTGCCATCGGATTAACTACGTTAATACCGGCAGGAAGTGTTCTATCCGACACAATTCCAAAGAAATCGACAACGCCAACATGGCCTGCCGGCACAACGGTAAAACATTGAACAATAGCTGCGAAAACGGCAAAAAGTGCAATTGAACCGCTAACCATCATTGGTGTTCGGAACGTGATATTTCGCTGCTCGATGAATTTCTTACGGGCAGCAATCCACGAGAAACCCGCAACAATTGCAATAAGAATAAAAAATATAAACGACATGAATAACTCCTTTTTTGAATAGTGATAAGTTGAACCTATGCAAGTTAAGAAAGTTATAAGGCATTTGCAATTAATCTTTTACTTACTGATATTTTAAAGAATATGCACATTATCAAACCGAATCGATTACGCTGCGGGGATATAATTGGCATCTGCGCTCCGGCAAGTCCGCCAGCATCTGAAGCCAATCTCAATCGTGGCATTTCGTACTTAGAACAGCTTGGATTCCGCATTGAGTTTGGGAAAAACGTTCTTCACAAAAATGGTTATCTTGCCGGAAGCGATAAACAGCGTGCTGCCGACCTGAATTCTCTCTATGCAAATCCAAAAGTAAAAGCAATCTTCACCGCGCGGGGTGGTTACGGCTCTCAAAGAATTCTTCCGTTACTCGACTATAAGATTATTAAACGTAATCCAAAAATATTTGTTGGTTACAGCGATATTACCGCAATTCATTTCGCACTCTTTTCTAAAGTTCGTTTGGTAACATTTTCAGGTCCGATGGTTGCAGTGGAAATGGCTGACGGTTTAAAGAACACGACGGAAGAAAGATTTTGGAATATGCTAATGTCTAAAGAAAAACCTAACTCAATAGCGGGAAGAGCAAAGAAACCTATTGTAAAAAGTAGAACGGCAACCGGCAGGTTGCTCGGTGGAAATCTTTCGATTATCTCTTCACTTATCGGTACTCAATATTTCCCCAACATAGATGATGCAATTTTTATCTTAGAAGAAGTTGATGAACGTCCATATCGTATTGATAGAATGCTACAGCACATGAAACTCGCTGATATGTTTAAGAATGTGAATGGCATTGCGTTGGGAGACTTCAGCAGTTGTCATCCTGATAAAGGAAAACCCTCGTTGACGATTCACCGAATATTTCAAGATATGTTTTCAGATCTTTCTATTTCTGTCATGTCAGGTATTTGCTATGGACATCTGAAAAATTCTATTCCGTTTCCATTGGGTGTACGAGTAAAATTAGAGGGAAATAAAAAGCAACTTGATTTTTTAGAATCAGGTGTCTGTTGAACCGTCAGCACGAATTTCCTGCTTTTTTGATTATTCTTCAAATAATGTGTAAATTTGAATGAAAAATTTAATGTTAAACA
>JASEHD010000100.1 GCA_030019075.1 Bacteroidota bacterium | reverse complement strand
ATTAATGAAAGTTCTCTTCACCTTTAACCGCTACAACTTCGAAAAAGTTAATCGAGATATTCTCGGTAATCTTTACCAGAAATATATAGACAAAGAGGAACGCAAACGACTGGGGCAGTTTTATACTCCCCATGAAGTTATTGATTATATCCTCGATTCAGTTGGCTATACTCCGCAAAATGAAATCGAAAACAAAACATTGCTCGATCCAGCTTGCGGCTCTGGCGGATTCCTGGTTCCAGCCGTAAATCGTCTTGTTGCAAGACTTCACAAGAAGAACTACGACCCGCTATCGATTTTAGAGAAAGTAAAGAACAACATTTATGGCTTTGACATCAATCCCTTTGCAGCACATCTCACCGAAACTAATTTGCTCTTTCAAGTTATTGACCTGATTAGCGAAGCGAAAAAGAAGAATCCTAGTTTTAAAATGGAAAAGTTTAACGTTTTTGTTACAGACACTTTGAAGCAGCCAAAAGAGAGTGAACGAGTAGTTGATCTTGGCTTTGGAACCGACATTGAAGAAACTATTCGGGTAGAAGATGAAGAACAAGTTAAAAGGATAAAGCTTAGGCAAGGGCAATTTAAAGATGGTATCGACTTTGTAGTTGGTAATCCGCCTTGGGGAGCGGAAGTTGACGAGACGGTTCTATCTCAGCTGAAAGTAAGTTTTAGGACTACCACGATGAAGAACATCAACACCTATGCAATATTCACAGAATGGGGATTATCATATCTAAAAAACAAAGGTTTTTTCGGATTCATCTTACCCGAAACATTCTTAAGAAAAGTAGACTATGAACCATTGAGAGAATTACTGTTGCACAGATGCAAAGTCATATCTATAGCTGAAGTTGGCGAAGTTTTTGAAGAGCCAAAAGCTACACCCAATGCCATTCTGATTTGTACCAAAGGACAGCCAACTGATTCCTTTGAACACCTTTTGTTAGATAAAAAAGTAGATACTGTTCTAAGGTTGAAACAAATTGCTATGAATGAATTTAATGAAAGAAGTTTGTTAACTTCGGAGTTTTGGAGTAAGTCTGTAAGGAAAATGATCGGAGTATTTACAGACAATAAGTGGATTCAGTTACTTGATAAAGTAATTCAAAATGGAAAACCGTTAGGTCAGTTCAGATACATAGTTATATCTCGAGGGGAAGAATTTGGGAAAAAACAGATTCGGAAAGTGAAAACTAACGAAAAAGATTTTTCTGTGATATATCCAGAAAATGTTTTTCGTTATCATGTTATATTTAACCATGACCAATTTGCCCAAGTGGAAAATGTATTGCATGATTATTTACATCCCAAAATTCTTGTCATAAGGATTCGAAATATTAACATTATTGAAAGAATTATCGCTGCTTATGATGATCATAAACTCTGCCCACTAAAGACCTTACAGTATATTTACTTTAAAAATGATGATACTTCAATGTTGAAATATATTTTGGGAATACTGAATTCAAAGTTAATTAATTTCTATTGCAGGCATTTTTTGACGGATGATATCAACAAAGATTACCTTGAATCTATTCCGATCGTACAAGGTGAAAACTCGAACAAAGAATTTCTAATAAAACGGGTTGAAAAAATTATTGCCGTTGAAAAACAACTTTCTTCTTCAAAACAAGTTTTTCAGACTAATTCCGACGACTTGAATATTGTCTCATTAGCAGACTCAACACTTTTATCCTATATCAATTTAGAAGATCATATAGGGAAACTGAAAATTGAACGCAAGCGGAAGCGTGTTTTTTTATCGAGAAGAAACTTCATTGATCTCACCGATGAAAAGGTTGCCGAGTATGTCGAGCGATATTTATTAAGTATCGAAGCTAATCTTCGGGGCATGACAAAAGCTGAAGTCTTACGCACTATTAAAATTCCTAAAACAATAAAGGGTGTCGAAGCGATTTTGCAACTCAACGAGGAACTTAAAATAAGAAGAAAAGAACTGCAAAAGGAAAAAATAAGGCTCGAGTCAGAGATCAACCAACAAGTTTATGAACTGTACGGATTGACGAAAGAGGAAATAAGGATAATTGAAAGACAATAAATAATTTTGAAAAACTGAGCCTGAGAAGAAAACATGTCTAAGCATACAGAACCAGATAAACTCCAGCATCTCCGTGAGCTAAAGCTAAATCCAAACTCGGCGGTGGTGAATGTTACATTCAAAGCAGCTCAACACACTGGGAAGAAAGCAAAATGTCAGTTGGGGTAGGAGGTATGATATTTATATGATAGAAGGTAGGTGAGTTAGTGTATAGTGTAAATATCGACGGCGAAAAATTTAACGTTGTGGAATTATATTCGATTGAACTATGTACTTAAAAAAAATTTCTATACAAAACTTCCGTGCCATTAAATCATTGAACCTTGAATTTAATAAAGGTGTAAATGTTCTTATTGGCGAAAATGATACAGGAAAATCTGCAATAATTGACGCTTTGAGAATCTGTTTAGGGTATGGAAAGCAATTCAGAGAGATAGGTGTAAAGCCATCCGACTTTTACATTGATAGAAAACAAGTCGCGGATAAATCACCTGAAATAGAATTCCATTTCTATTTTGAAATGGAAGAACCGGAAATAGAGGGAAGATATTTTATTGATCTAATTCACCAGGATAAAGATAATCCGAATCATCAAGAAATTCAATTACACTTTCGATATTGGAAAGAAGAGAAAGATGAAAAAGAAAATGTGAGATGGGAAGTTTGGGGAGGAACTCATAAAGGGCAAACAGTGCCTTCCGAACCGTTGCAATTGATTGAGTATACCTTTTTAGATGCGCTTAGAGATGCAACTCAAAAACTGAGACCATACAGCCAGAACAATAAACTTGTGTCGCTATTTGAAAATCTAATCGAGTATAGCAAAAACGGATCAACGAAACTTGATAAAGCGAAAAAGAAAGAACTGGCCAAAAAGTTAGTTGATTGGCTTCAGGATGATGATAATGATTGGAAACATTTGATTAAAGAAGGTGAAACAAGAGTCAATGAACACTTAAAAGAATCTTCAATAGAAGATAACCAAGCACCAGTACAGATAGGTTTTTCTGGTTACGATTACAAAGACATTGTTAATAATCTTCAATTAAGCTTTCCTATTTATGATGTCCAAATTCTTAACGGCAAAGAACAAAGATATTTTAACCTCAATCAAAATGGTCTTGGTCAAAATAATCTGATATATGCAGCAACAATATTAGGTGACCTTATAAATAGAAAAGAAAAAGGCTATTATCATGCCTTGTTGATTGAAGAACCGGAAGCGCATTTACATCCTCAGAAGCAAAACACTTTCTTCAACTATCTTAATAATCTTGAGAATAAGGGCATCCAGATATTCATCACATCTCATTCTCCCACAATAACAGCCAAAACAGAGCTTGACTTTGTTACGGTTCTTCAAATACAAAACAATGACGTAAGTGCAGTAAGATTGAAGGATACAAACCTTACCGATGGAAATAAAAAGTATTTGGAAAAATTTCTTGATGTTACAAAATCTCAATTATTCTTTGGTAAGGGCGTAATCCTTGTAGAAGGTATTTCAGAGGCATTGCTGCTACCGGTGTTTTCAAGGATAATGGATTTCAACTTCAATAAAGATAAGGAAGAAAAAGATCTGAAGGCGTTATACAATTTAGAAAAGAGAGGTATTGAAATCGTAAATGTTGGTGGTGTTGCATTTGACCATTTTGCTAATTTGTTTATTGCTCCTAAACAAGAAAAAGAAAAGGGAGACGTAAAGAAACAATACCAGATGTTGTCGGCACATTGTTCCATTCTGACTGATGATGATAGACATAGACCGAAAAATAAGGGTAATAAATCTACACGTGCAAAAAACACTGAAAACCTAGAGAGAGATAGTCTCAAGGTCAAGTTAGCAACTAATACTTTCGAATATGAATTATTTATTGCATCCGATTACAACGCGAAAATTATCCGAGAAGTTTATGAGGGCATGCACACCAGTACAACATTGAAAAGAGATGGAAGCGCTGATGAGCAAGCTAAGGAACTCCTTGACAAGTTGGATAGCAATAAGGATAAGTCAGAATTGGCTCATTCAATTGCAGTTTATCTTGACAAGAATTTTGAAGAGGCAAAATCAAAATTCATTGTTCCAAATTATATACAACAGGCAATTAAGTGGGCGGTAAATGAAGAAGGAAATGGAACTATCGCCTAAGCAAAAAGAGATTGTTGATCACGACGGTCTTTTCGTCGTCAAAGCCTGTCCCGGAAGCGGCAAAACATTTTCTGTTGCTGCACGAATAGCTCGCCTACTGAATTACCCTCACCAGGATTTTAACCATAGAGGGATTGCCGCTCTTTCCTTTACAAATGTGGCTGCGGAAGAAATACAGGAAAAACTTCTTAATGATTTTGGAATACCTACACCTATAAAGTACCCTCATTTCGTAGGGACGATTGACAGCTTTATCAATAGGTATATATTTTTGCCTCATGGCCACCTTATAATGGAATGTGAACAACGGCCCGACTTGGTGGGTTATCCTTTTACTTATTGGGATGAATTTGATTTATCAAAAAGAAAAAAATTTCCTGTCAACCGAGGAAAACTTAAATGTCATAGAGATCCCAACGAGTATTTTGATAAAGTGACCTTCAATAGAAATGATGACCCAATTCCAAAGTATTATCTTGAATATTTTCCAATTAGTTGGAAAAAGATTCGAAAGATAGATGGCTCATATATTAAACAAATCCAGGACATTGTTAATGCAAAATTATTTCATTTCAGAAATGGTAAGGCAACACAATCTGATGCAAACTATATTGCTTACAAGGTCCTAATCAAATACAAAAGAATAGCTAAGAATTTGGTTAACAGATTTTGTCATCTCATCATTGACGAAGCTCAGGATACCAACGATGTTCAAATGGCGATCATTGATATTTTGAAGGATGAGGGGCTGAAAGAGATTTGTCTTATTGGGGATCCTGATCAAGCCATTTTTGAATGGAACGATGCAAAACCAGAGCTTTTCATACGTAAACATAAAGAGTGGGCTCCCATTGATTTCACCGAGAACCGAAGGAGTTCAAAATTGATATGCGACTGCACACGTCAGTTGTTTTCAATACCAGAAGCTACATACGAAGTAATAAGCTGTGATAAGGATTATGATTTTAAGCCACAAGTATTGGGTCATAATCAGGATGAAAGCAGTGCCCAGCAAGTCTTAGAAACTTTCAAAGGAATTTGTAGCGAACGAAAAATTGAAATGAAACCTGATAAGGTCGCAGTGCTTTACAGAAGCCACTCAACAGGTGAATGGTTTGGCATTTCTGACCCAAACAAAATCGATAACCCGTGGTCAAATGGTTGTTATTATGTTCGTGACATTGCATGGGGAAAATATCTGATGGAGAACGAGGAAATTAAAAAGGGATTCAAAACAATTGAACGGGGGTATCATAAGGCCATTGATAAAGACCTGAAGCATTGCTCAACCGACTACATCAAAAAGAAAATAGAAGAATCTGGTTTTAAAGAATACCGGGATAAGGTTTTTGAGTTTATTAACCTTTTGCCATCAACGAAGAATGCCACACTAAAACAATGGATTGAGAATGCCAATAAAGTATTGCATGAGAAAAAGTATTCAATAAAGCTATCAGTCATCCAACCCAAAGCAGATATTGATTTCGACAAACTATTTAAAATATCTAAAGAGATCAAACATCCCGATTATTTCATTGGCACCATTCATTCTGCAAAGGGAAAAACATTTGAAGCGGTTCTAGTGGTCTTGAACAAAAAACCCGGGAAGGCGAGTTATTATTCGACGATGCTACCAAGAGATTATTCTTCTTTAAGTTCAACGGACAGAGAAGAGTTAAGGAATGTATATGTGGCAATTACTCGCCCTAAAAAAATCTTGGTTATAGCAGTTCCCCAGATTGATTGTGATGTTTGGAAACAGAAGTTATCCCTGAACTAACCATGTTTTGCTAGGATGGATGAATCGAATAGAATTATTCTTCGAAATTGAAGGAATGTAACTATGCCTGACCAATACATCACCTGTCCAAAATGCGGAAACAAAATCCAACTAACTGACTCCCGACTCTACTACAATGTCGACGCTCTCTGGAACCGCTTCTGGTTCGGCAGTATCGCCAAACCTCTCACTGCCATCTAGTCCGTCCCACTTTGCTTATGTCGTAACTATTCATTAATATTTGTCATTCAATTTTATCTATTATTCACCAAACTGAAAGAGTATACAGATGACCGAAGAAAAGAAATTTGTCCCATTTGTTTCTGCTGAAACACAAATGAAAGAGTTCACATTCCGAGCTGTGTTTCTCGGCGTCCTGATGGCTGTGATGATGTAGGCGGCAAATACGAATATTGATTTGTAAATTATTACATCATCACATAAAGGTTGACATAAAAATGAAAACATTAATCTCAAAAATCTTTACAAAATCACTTGACTACATAGAGTTAATAGGTAACAAACTTCCTCATCCAGCAACGCTGTTTGGAATGCTTGCGGTACTGGTTGCAATTGCATCTTGGATAGCAGAAATGTTCTCGCTTCAGGTAATTCACCCGGCAGATAAGTCGGTGGTGTATGTTAAAAGTTTACTCAGTGGTGATGGCTTGCGGTGGATTTATACAAACGTAACGGCAAACTTTGTGAACTTTCCCCCGCTCGGATATGTACTTGCCGTGATGATTGGAATAGGTGTTGCAGAAGGATCCGGGCTTTTCACGGTTATGATACGTTCGCTCGTATTAAACGCACCTAAAAAACTTATCACAGGTTCGCTTGTGTTGGCAGGAATTCTTTCTCACTTAGCATCTGAAGCCGGTTATGTTGTCTTAATACCGCTTGGTGCAGTAATCTTTCACGCATTAGGACGTCATCCGATGGCTGGGCTTGCGGCTGCATTTTGCGGTGTTAGCGGCGGATTCGGCGCAAACTTTCTCATCGGCTCGGTTGACCCCATACTTGCGGGACTTTCTCAATCTGCAGCCCAGATAATCGATCCGGCAATGAAAGTGAATCCAGCGGTTAATTTTTATTTTATGTTTGTCTCCGCATTTTTGATTGTTATTCTTGGAACTTGGGTTACTGAAAGAATCGTTGAACCTCGATTGAAAAAATACGGAGGTAATGCCGAAAGAATTCCGATTGATCAGATCACACCGGTTGAAAAACGCGGATTGAGGTGGGCTGGTTTTAGCTTGTTTGTTATCGTTATTCTACTTGTGCTCACAGTTCTTCCTGAAAATGGACTCCTACGCAATCCACAAACAAAAGACGTTCTCCACTCACCATTTTTCGACGGCATCATAACAGGAATTCTTCTATTCTTCTTAGTCCCCGGCTTGATTTATGGATTTATTGTTGGTTCGATCAAAAACGATAAAGAACTGATGAAGCACATTATAAAATCTATGGGAACATTGGCAACCTACATCGTTCTGGTCTTCTTCGCTGCACAATTTGTTTACTTTTTCAGATACAGCAATCTCGGTCTTGTTCTCGCAATCGAAGGCGCTGAGTTTTTGAAAGAAATCGGTTTAACCGGAATTACTTTGATTGTTGCATTCGTTTTACTCTCAGCTTTTATAAATCTTTTTATGGGAAGTGCATCAGCAAAGTGGGCGATTATGGCGCCAGTGTTCGTGCCAATGTTCATGATTTTGGGTTATCATCCCGCATTAACTCAGGCGGCATTTAGAATTGGAGATTCGGTAACAAACGTTGTAACACCGATGATGAGTTATTTCGCTCTAATCGTTGCATTTGCACAAAAGTATGATGAAAAGTATGGAATCGGAACAATTATTTCGACGATGATTCCTTATTCTATTTTATTTACAATTTTTTGGACTGCGCTTTTAATTTTATGGATGTGGTTGGGTTTACCGGTTGGACCCGATGGGCCGTTATATCGTTAATAATATCGGTGTGCTACTTTCTTCAGGTCTATTGCTTGTGAAGCATTGCTTGGTTTGTATTGCGATAATCGGGTTGTTGCTGATTAGGGTTCCGCTGAAGAATAACAAGTAAAACCGCAAACTTTACGGAGACGCAAAGAGGTTTGACTAAAATAAGAGTTTTTCTTATTTTAAGGAAAGTCGTTTGCTTAAAATAACGGTGATTCTTATTTTAACTTCATATTGAGCGAATAATGGACGTAAAAGACCACAAAGCTGGAGTATATAAACAGCAATACCGCTACAAGAGTTTTTCTCCCACAAATATAAACGCTACTTGGACATGGGCTGAGCCAAAGCTCAATACCTTGTTAGCAGAGGCGAACCGAAAGCTCGGTGAATTGAATGCTTTCTCCCTTCACGTTCCTGATGTGGATTACTTCATCGAGATGCACGTTGTTAAAGAGGCGACAACATCGAGCAGGATCGAGGGAACGAGAACTGAAATTGAAGACGCACTCCTCAAGAAAGAAGACATTGAACCAGAAAAAAGAGATGATTGGCAGGAAGTTCAGAACTACATAAAAGCAATGAATTCTGCCATTGGCAGGCTGAAAGACATCCCACTATCGACTCGGTTGTTGAAGGAGACACACAAAATTCTTTTAAGCAAAGGTCGGGGCGCAACTAAACTTGCCGGAGAGTATCGTACAAGCCAGAACTGGATAGGTGGTGCGACGATCAATGACGCTGTGTTTGTTCCTCCGCATCACGGTGAAGTATCCGATTTGATGGGTGATCTTGAGAACTTCCTTCATAATGAAACAATCGATGTTCCCGATCTTGTGCGAGTTGCAATTGCACACTACCAGTTTGAAACCATCCATCCGTTTCTCGATGGTAACGGAAGGATTGGAAGGTTGATGATAACCTTGTATCTTGTGAGTAGAAAATTATTAGCCAAGCCAACGCTATATCTTTCTGAGTATTTCGAGAAACATAAGAATCTCTATTACGATAACTTGATGAAGGTCCGAACATCGAACGATTTACTGCAATGGATAAAGTTTTTTCTTGTTGCTGTCATAGAAACCTCTAAAAAAGGTGTTTCGACGTTCGAGGCGATTCTTAAGCTCCGTGAGAAGATCGAAGGGGAACAAATAATCACCTTAGGTAAAAAACTACCAAAGGCAAAAGAGCTCATAAATGTCCTCTATAGATATCCGAAGATGACTGCAGCAGATGTAGTCAAAGCAATCAGCGTTACACCTGCAACAGCAAATGCTTTAATAAAAGATTTTGTCCGTTTGAAAATACTCTTTGAAGTCACTGGTAGGCAGCGGGATCGAAAATTTGTTTTCAAGGATTATATTCAGTTATTTCAAAAGTAATAATTTCTTTAGAAGTCAATACTATGACTATCAACGATAATCCTACGTCTCTGAAATATATAAAGACAATTAGTGAGCAACTTAATGAACACTAACATATTATCTAATGCCTTTCCTCGGTGAAATGAGCGCACTTCTCACTGCTATGCTTTGGGCTGGCAGTGCAATGATATTTGCTGCTGCGACAAAAAGAGTAGGATCATTTCAGGTAAACATTACACGATTGATTCTCGCTGTTATATATCTAACTTTATTAATTATAATTTTGCAGCTTGATGTAAATCTCTCAAGCGGACAAATAATCAATCTTAGTATCAGCGGGATAATTGGTTTGGCGCTTGGGGACACATTTTTATTTAAAGCATTTCAAGAAATCGGTGCAAGAATCAGTATGCTTATCATGTCGCTCGCTCCGACTATCGCCGCATTGCTTGCATACTTCGTGTTGGGTGAAACACTTTCCTTTATTGGTGTTCTTGGTATTGTAATTACGATATCTGGAGTAAGTATTGTTGTTCTGGAAAAAGGAGCAAGCCCATTAGAAAAAATATCTCCCACCACCGCAGGTCTAACGTACGCTCTATTCGGTGCAATTGGTCAAGGCGTTGGACTCATCTTTGCAAAGATGGCATTTCTTGAATCGGAAGTTAATGGTTTTGTAGCTACCAATATCCGCATCATTGCATCATTGGTTTTACTTCTTCCTTTTGCTATGATGACAAAACGATTTAAGAGTCCAATTCAAATGTTTAGGGAAAATAAAAAAGCTTTTAATCTAACAGCACTCGGTTCTATATTGGGACCTTTTCTTGGTATATCTTTCAGTCTTATCGCAATTAAATACACGAACGTAGGAGTAGCTGCCACAATCATGGCAATAGTTCCGATATTAATGCTTCCCTTAGTGAGAATTGTTTATAAAGAGATATTATCATGGCGTGCAATTATTGGGGCATTCATTGCGGTGAGTGGCGTTGCGGTATTATTTTTAAGATAGAAGTCGGGCTTCTTGCTAAGCCATCTGTTTCTGTATACTGTTTGATTTTCATGTAATTTTTCTTTATATATTTTAAGAAAATCTGTGCCACGACTAAGTGAATTTTTCGGTATAATTATTAGCATGTATTACAATGATCATGCACCCCCGCACTTTCATGCAAGATATTCTGAATACGAAGCGACATTAATTATCGATACTTTAGAGATCTATGAAGGGAAATTACCACAGCGTGCTTTAGCAATGGTGCTGGAGTGGGCAGTGATTTATCGTAATGAATTATATCAAAATTGGGAACGAGCAAGGAAGGGGAAACCTTTAAATAATATTAAACCATTAGAATAATCAGAGGTTCTTATGATTAGAATACAATCTGTAAAACATTTAAATGATTTCATAGTCGAATTATTATTAACGGATGGCAGGCGGAAAATAGTTGACCTTGAACCGCTCCTTCATGGTCCAATTTTCGAACCTATCCGAGTTGACCGAAAATTATTTAAAACTATTCATGTTGATAAAGATTTAGGCACGATCGTTTGGGATAACGGGGCAGATATTGATCCTGATGTGCTAATTCACAATCGAAAACCTTTTTGGAAAGATAAACAACCTGTTTTGCTTCAGGTGAGTGAATCGACTAAAAAATATAAAACAAAGAAGAAACGAATTTAAAATCGTCATTATAAAAATATGAAAGGATGAATTATGGCAACATATATACTTCTAACAAAGCTCTCATCCGAGCGGCTCGGTGCACCGCTAAAGAGGAGAGAGACAATTGGGCGGAAATGGTTCGATGCAGTTAAAAAGAAATGTCCCGAAGTCAAATGGATTGCACACTACGGACTTCTTGGTCCATTCGATTTCATGGATATCTACGAAGCACCTAACGAAGAAGTAGCTGCAAAAGTTTCACTGATCACGATGTCGCAAGGTGCTGTAAAAGCGGAGAGCTGGACTGCTTTACCGTATAAACGGTTTCTTGAGATTGCGAAAAAGCTTTAAATAAAAATACAAAATGTAAAACTTTGAACAATGGTTAGAAATTCTCAATCATGGTAATCCTATAATCAAGAAAATCATGGTTCAAACATTTTAAGAAAGGAGAAATTTATGAAATCAAAAACATCAAAAATTGATATAACATGGTTCGGTCATTCTGCATTTTTAATCGAATCACCAAAAGGTAAGAGGGTTCTCATCGATCCTTGGATGGAAAATCCTAAAGCGCCAGCGAGTGCAAAAGATATTTCAAATATCGATCTTATTTTACTCACTCACGGACATGCAGACCACATTGGAAATACAATCGCAATAGCAAAAAGAACAAATGCAAAAGTATTTGCTATCTATGAAATCTATGTTCATTTAACATCTCAGGGTGTAGGCACTGCGAACGGTATGAATAAAGGCGGGACAGTGGATGTTGATGGTATTAAGATTACTATGGTCGATGCGAAACACAGCTCCGGCGTTGACTTTGAATCGAAAGTAATTGCTGGTGGTGAAGCGGCTGGTTATGTGGTGGAGTTCGAAAACGGTTTTAAAGTGTACCATGCAGGCGATACTGCACTATTCGGTGATATGAAAATCATCGGCGAGTTGTACAAACCAGATTTAGTTGTACTTCCAATTGGTGGCTTTTATACGATGGGACCAAAAGAAGCGGCTTATGCATGTAAGCTTCTGAAACCAAAATATATAATTGGAATGCATTACGGTACTTTTCCAATCCTTACTGGAACACCCATTGAGTTAAAAAAGTTATTACCGAAGGAGATGAAGAAGAGAGTGATTGAATTAGAGCCAGGGAAACAAATCACAATATAGCTCGTTAATGTTTCTCGCAAAGCACGCAAAGGTACATTTTAAGGTAGAAATATTTTTTTTTGGAGTTATATGAAATTCATTAAAATATCAAGCACATTAGCAATATTATTTACAGTCGCATCGTTCGCTCAACCACTTCTCTACGAGACCGTAGGTCAATATCCAATTACAAAAAAGGGAAGCCATGTGGATACTTATTTTGGTGTTCAAGTAGCCGACCCATATCGTTGGTTGGAAAGCGATACTTCAAAAGAAGTCGCCGATTGGGTGAAGGAGCAAAACAAAGCAACCTTTGGATATTTAGAGAAAATTCCATTTCGC